>JAGQXH010000477.1 GCA_020436695.1 Lewinella sp.
CTTATTGTAATCAGCTGTAAAATGTATAAGACCGATAATCTGCCGGAAACGCAACTCCGCTTCGGTAGCGGCGGTGGCTTTACCGGCATGATCACCGAATATACCCTGCTTAAAAACGGACAACTCTTTGTGCGTACCGGCCGCGCCGGCTCCGGAGATTGGGAGGAGTATGGGAATGTTAAAAAAGCAGACGCAAAAGCACTGTTCGAATACTGGGAAGAACACCAGGCCCTACGTGATGAGGTTAAACAGCCGGGCAATATGTACCGTTTTCTCACCATGCAGACCGACAGCACCGAATATCGCCAAAGCTGGGGAGCGGGCGGATATACCCCCTCCGAGCCGATGACCACTTTATACGAGCGGGCTATGGCATTAGTGAAACAGGTAGAAACAAACCATAACGAAAAGCAATAATGAGGGATCAACCTGACATTGCAGTGATCAATATCAATGGACATTGAGATTGAAGGACGTTTGGAAATTGAGATTTCGTAAAGTAATAAATAAAGGAACGGATATTCTTATTATCCAAGCATCCGGAACATCTAATCATCCAAAAGTCCTATTGTCCAAAAGTCCTATTGTCCAAAACATCAACATTCCATTCGTCATAATTTCAAAAAAATGAAAACAATCACTACGTCTTATTGGAGCCTGATCGTGCTGTTCCTACTGATCAACAGCTCCGTTTTTGCCCAATTCAAACCATATCTGGAAAACATCAAAAAAAATGAAGGCCCTCCTCACAGTCTGGAAACCCTGAGCTTTCGCCCCTTCGAACCAGGCTTACCGGTGGCGTCGCGTCCTTTTGCCAGCCCAGGTTATTCCTATCGCAACATTCCGAAGATGATGCTGACAAAAGGAAATACTGTAAATACGATTCGCCTGCAATATGCGGATCGCAGCGGTATACCGGCTGCTATCTACGGCGAAACTGCAGAGGCCGCCGCTTACACCGATCCGGAAGAAAAGATCTTCGCACAATTGCAGGCTCTGAAAAAGTACCTGCAGATCGAAGATCCGGATGAAGAATTCCACATCAGCAAAATAAGCGAAGGAGCTAACGGCTATACACACTATCTGCTCCGGCAATTTTATCGCGATGTACCGGTATACGGTGGTGAATTGACCGTTCACCTGCAGAATGGGGTGATTCAGATGCTCAATGGTCGTTCTTTTCCTACCCCGAAGATCAGCCGCGTAATAGCCGCTATGAGCAAAGAGAATGCCGAACAGCGGGCTATGACTGAGGTACAAAAGATCAGTACAGTGCAGGAAATGTCGGCGTCTACCCGGGAGATCCTGGGGTTGGATCAAAGCAGTGCCGAACTGATCCTGTACCATCCGGCGCAGCAAGCGGATCAGGTCCGCCTGGTGTGGCGGGTGGAAGTAGTGCCCAATATCCATCACCGGGAAGTCTATTTTCTGGATGCGCATACCGGCGATGTGATCTTTCAGCAGAATGTGTTGTGCAAAGCCCATGCTGACCTACCGCCCACCGGCCCGGCTACCGGTAGTGCCTCCGATTTGCTGGGGCAGAACCGCACGGTGCATTCCTACGAAATTGACGGCACTTTCGCGCTGATCGATGCCAGCCGCCCCATGTTTAACCCCAACATCAGTTTTGATCCGGGCGATCCGGCCAACGTGATCTGGACGCTGGATGCCGAAGATGAAACCCCCATTGAGAATGATGATTTTTCCGTTGCTCAGATACTCAGCGACAATAAGAATGTTTGGCCGGCTAATGCCGTTTCTGCTCATTACAATGCCGGACAGGCTTATGAGTATTATCGTACTACGTTTGGCCGGAATTCAATCAACGGTCGCGGAGGCACCATTGTTTCCATCATCAACGTAGCGGATGAAGACGGCAGTGGCTTGGCTAATGCTTTTTGGAGTGGATCGGCCATGTTCTACGGCAACGGCGGCAACGTCTTTGATGAACTACCCAAAGCACTGGATGTCGCCGGCCATGAAATGTCGCATGGGGTCGTACAAACTACCGCCAACCTGGAATACCTCTCTCAGTCGGGAGCCCTGAACGAATCCTTTGCCGATATTTTCGGTGCGATGATCGATCGCGACAACTGGCAGATCGGAGAAGATGTGGTCAAAACCAACTTCTTCCCATCCGGTGCCCTGCGCGATATGTCCGACCCGCACAATGGCCCCAACAACCCCAACACCAATAATGGCTGGCAACCGGCCCACATGAACGAATACCAAAACCTGCCGGAAACAGAAGATGGCGACAATGGCGGGGTACACGTCAACAGTGGTATCCCCAATCGGGCGTATTATCTCTTTGCTACCGAAGTAGGCAAAGATGTGGCTGAGCAGGTCTATTACAATGCCCTGGCAAATTATCTCACCCGTTTTTCTCAGTTCATCGACCTCCGCATTGCCGTGCTGGCTTCCGCCGCAGAAAAATACAACAACACCGTTGTAGCAGCTGCAGCTGCCGCCTTTGATCAGGTGGGCATTGTGGGCGATCAGGGAACCGAGCAACCGGATGACCTGGAAGTGAATGAAGGTACGGAACTCGTACTGACTACCAATACCGGAAAAACCGCCCTGAGTTTATTCAATACGGATGGTTCGACGCTTGCCGAATCATTCCTAACCGGAGGGGTAGCCAACAAGCCGAGCATCTCCGACGACGGCACCTTGATGATATACATTGATGGTGATCAGCACATCCAACTGATAAGTTTTAACTGGTCCACCAGTCAGTACGGTATTACACAATTATCCAACGAAGGGGTCTGGAGAACGGCCGCGATCTCGAAAGACGGACAGTTGCTGGCTGCACTAACCGATGACTACGATGATCAGTTGTACATCATCAGGTTAGCGGACGGTATGGGCGTGAGATATACCCTCACCAACCCCACTACCGCAGAAGGGGTCAGCACCGGAACGGTGTCGTACGCCGATGTACTCGAATGGAGCCTGGACGGCCAGTACGTGATGTACGATGCCCTTTCCTCCATTTCCAAAGTAGATGGTACCATTGAGTTCTGGGATATCGGCATCATCGAGGTATGGGACAACCAGTCTGACGATTTCGGCAGCGGTTACATCACCAAACTATTCACCGGCCTGGAAGAGGGGATTAGCGTGGGCAACCCAACTTTTGCCAAGAACTCTCCCTATATCATTGCCTTTGATTTTCTGGATGATAATCAAGGCACTTATACCGTCAAGGCCGGAGATGTACTGACAGGCAAGGTTAAAGATATTTTTGAAGCCGGAGATCTGGGTTTCCCAAATTTCACGGTACAGGACGATGCCCTTTCTTTCGATGCCTATGACCAGGACGGCAACCGTGTGCTGGGCATTACAGACTTGGCCAATGACAAGATCACCCCTACAAGCAATGCCTTTATTTACATCAGTAGCGATAACGGTGTACGCTGGGGCCTCAATTTCGCCACCGGCGAGCGCAACCTCACTACTGACACTAAAGATCTTGTTCTGCAGGCAGAAGGCCTGAAACTCTATCCAAATCCGGTGCGAGAGCAATTGCAAATGGAGTTAGAACTTCCGGCCTCCGATCAGGTGTTGATCCAAGTGTTTGATCAGTTGGGCCACAATGTTTACAGCGAGCAACAATCACTGGGCAGTGGCCTGCAAAAGATCAGTCTGGATCTGGGGAATCTTTCCGGCGGTACTTATGTGCTGGATATTCGACAGGGCAACCGCCAGTGGATTCAACGGATGGTGAAGTTGTAGCTTTAGATTAGGTAAACTGTTTGCCGACCGATTGAATAGTGGTACCTAAAGTTGATAATAGATGATTTAGGCATCCATTGTGAAACATGGATCATGCGGATCAGGGATTAATCGCTACCATTTTCCCGGTCACATACCGTTTCTCAGCAGGTGCAGCGCAGCCTGTTGCTTTGAGTAAAAGGTAAGCACAAAATCCAGTTACAGCGTAGTGTCACGGGGATCTGGGGTTTTGGAAGTAGTCGGGCTGCGCTGCGCTTCCTCTTTTAGCCTCTGTAGCTGAAACTACTCAGGTGAAGGAGGCAAGGTGTGATAGTAATGCGCGAAGTATCTTCTTTATTTAGTAGCCATTAGCTGAATTTAGCCCCTGATTCGCATGACTCATGTTATCATTGCAATTGATCAAAATACTCGGACAATGCGCTTATCTCTTCTATTTATTTTTAGTTTTTTTGGGCTTTCCCTTTCTGCACAAGTCGAGAACGGACGGAATTACGGGCTTTTTTTTGTAGGTGTAGATTTTCATCATTGGCCTTCGCTTCATCCTGTTTCAGATCAGGTACTGGCCATTGCTCAGTCGCTTCAGGATGTGTATGGATTTGAAATAGAAGTAATCACTTACCCCACGGAGTCCGACATTCTGAATGTTTTAAAGACCTATGGTCAGAAAACATTTCAAGCTAAAGACCAACTACTTATCTATTTTGGAATGCACGGTTTTTATGAGCCGGGGAAATCCAGTGGTTTAATCCCTACGGAAGGGGCATTGGATGGGACTACCCCCCGGGAGTGGATCAATTACTCTCATCTGGAAGAACTGGTGAATAATATACCCTGTGATCACATTCTGCTCAGTTTGGATGCTTCAACCTCAGATGTATTCGGACCAACAAAAAGTGAAGCCTTCAAATTGCCTGCCTGGAAATCAAACCAAAATTGTTGGGATCATAAAGCAAGTTTGCTGAAGGCCAAGAGCCGGGTGTATCTTACAAATGGAGCCTATAATAGAAAAAACCCGAATGCTGATTTTACCGAGAAGTGGCTCGATTTGCTTGATGAAGAATGGGAAGAGGGGACATTCGATTTTCAATCGCTCCTTGAAGGCTTCCAAGAGCTTGATCCGAAACCAACATTTGGAAGTTTTGGTATGCACGAAGAGGATGGTACTTTTATCTGGTCGAAAAAAGACAGCTGTTCATCCAGGAACCTAATAACCGATGAAGAGGAATGGCAACAAATGGGGCGTGACAGAGATAATAATTCGGTGGTCCGGCATTTACAATTGTTTCCAAAATGTGGACATGAAAAATTAATCCTTGAGCAGTTTTCGCTATCCAGAGAAGCTGCGGAACAACAAAACTTTTTTCGGAACATGGCCTTCATTCGGGGCGGCACTTTTCAAATGGGTGATGCGACCGAAGATTACTATCACTACGACGGACCGGTTCATCCTGTTACTGTGAGTGATTTTTATCTGGGGCGATACGAGGTTACCTTTGCTGATTATGATACCTTTTGCCTTGCTACCGGCCGGGAATTGCCCAAAGACCAGGGATGGGGAAGGGAAGATCGACCGGTCATCAATGTAAGCTGGTTTGATGCGGTAGCTTACTGTAATTGGCTGAGCACAGAAGATGACTTTGTCCCGGTTTACACCTTCGAGGATAAAAGGGTAATTGCCAACTGGGAAGCTAATGGCTATCGCTTACCAACAGAAGCGGAATGGGAATATGCTGCTTGCAGTGGGGCAACAAACTATAGGTACCCTTGGGGGAATGAACCCGAACCCAACGCCAATCTACTTGATGAATACGCCGCAAAAGCCCATGACCGCGGAGTGATCGAAAGGAAGGGTTATCAAGATGGGTATATTTGGACTGCCCCGGTAGGTCAATTCCAGCAGGGTGGCTTCGGCCTTTTTGACATGGCTGGGAACGTTTGGGAATGGTGTTGGGACGTACTGGATGTCCCAGGGCATCTACCTGCCAGGGAGAGCCGGTATTATTCTTTAAAAAGTAGTTCTAAAGATCCGAAAGGGTATGTATATGGTACACAGCGAACAGTACGTGGCGGCTCTTGGTTTGATGATTCATTAATGACATTTGAATGTGGCGTTCGGCTGGCAGTGATACCTGAAGCCCGAAAGGAGGTTATCGGTTTTCGTTTGTGCCGAAACTTTGAATAGAAACTTCACTAATTTCTTCTTCAATGATCTTTCAAACCGATAGAATACTTGTAAGATATCTTCAAAGCACTGATGTTAATGGTTTTCACGATCTGCAAAGCAATCCCCGCGTCATGCAATACACCAGTGGAAAGGCGGGGTCGTTGGAGGGCAATCTAACCGAACTGCATCAGTTGATCGAAAAGTATACCACGCCGGGTAATACTTTTTGGGTATGGGCAATGGAGTTACTTGAGAACGAGGATTTCATCGGCACCTGTGCCCTCATTCTCAACGAAGCCAATGAATGTGAACTGGGTTTTCGTATCCGCGAGAAATACTGGGGGCGGGGTTTGGGGAAAGAAGTAGCGGGTCCGCTTATTCATTACGGTTTCTATACGCTGAAACTCGATCGGATCTATGGTTATGTGGATAAGGAAAATATTGCTTCCATGAAAATCCTGGAAAGGTTTATGACTTTCGAAAAAGAATACTACAATGAACATTTCCGGTGTATCGACCGGAAGTACGCTTGCACCCCCGGCCAGATAAGTTTTAGTTGACAACTGACTTTCTGTCGGCGCCCAAGACTCATTACTAAAACCTATCTTTGCCGTAATCATCATTTATTTCCGTCACATACAGCCTTATAGCTTATGCTCAGGAAAATACTTTTTCCCGCCGGCATCATGGCCACACTCCTCATTTTCCTTACCGCCTGCGGTGGGAATGTATCATCAGAGACCGACACCACGACGGCCGCTGTTCAGGATACTTTTCCCAGTACACCAGAAGGCGTCGTGCGGCTCTATCAATCGTATATCGACAGTAA
>JAGQXH010000478.1 GCA_020436695.1 Lewinella sp.
CTCCAGCAATTCCTGGCCGATAAACTTGAGAACGAATTTTTTGATGTGCTCCCGGGTATCCCGGTAGGCGCTTTCCAGGTTATCTGCTTGATTTAATGGATCTTCTACCGGTACGTGGAAATGGCGATGCGCCTTTATTTTTTTTAAAAAAGTGGAGGGGATCTCTTCGCATAGGGTGATCAGAAAATCATAACGGTTTCGCAGTAGCACTTTTGCCAGTTGTGGTCTTTGAAGTTTTATGTCGATGTTATCCTCATCCATGATCCTGTAAGCCATCGGATGCATTGCTCTGGGTTCCATTCCTCCACTAAATACCTCAGCTCTCTGTCCGGCAAAGAATCTGAAATATCCTTCTGCCATTTGGCTACGGGCAGTATTATGCTGGCAGAGGATAAGGATTTTCTTCATGTATGTTAAATTAATGTATCCAGAGCGTAAAATTAACATTAAAATTCATTTTGCGGACCAGTATTAAAAAAAGGATTTTAAAAGGGGAAAAAAATTTATTTTTGCACCACATTTCTGTTGCACTATTAGATCTTAAAAATGGAATTTTTGTATGGGACGTGCATTTGAATACCGGAAAGCGAGAAAAATGAAACGGTGGGCCAGTATGGCCAAAAACTTCACGAAGGTCGGACGAGAGATAGCCATTGCGGTCAAGGAAGGAGGGCCTGATCCGGAATATAACGCCCGTTTGCGTTTGGCAATGCAGAACGCAAAGGCTGTAAATATGCCTAAGGCCAATATCGACAATGCCATCAAAAGGGCCACATCCAAAGATGCGGAGAGTTATGATGAGCTTGTATACGAAGGCTATGCACCGCATGGAGTTGCCGTGATCGTAGAAACCGCCACGGATAACACTAACCGCACGGTTGCCAATGTACGCCATGCTTTTTCCAAATATGGGGGCTCATTGGGTACTTCCGGTTCGGTAGATTACATGTTTGCCCGTAAAGGGATCTTCAAGATCAAAGCCGAAGGAGTGGATCTGGAAGAACTGGAGTTGTCGCTCATTGATTTCGGTCTGGATGAGCTACAGGTAGAAGATGATGGTATTCTGGCATTGTATGCTGAATTTGAACAGTACGGTGCTTTGCAGAAGGGATTGGAAGAATTGGGACTAGAGGTACAGAGTTCGGAGTTGATAAGAATACCCAGTCATACCAAGGACCTTAGCGATGAGGAAGTTGAAGACGTAATCAAGTTATTGGATAGATTGGAGGAAGATGAGGATGTGACCAACGTCTTCCATAATATGAATGAAGAATAATCAAGAACCCATAGCATGACTTTGGAAGAGCGTATCAGTGATACATTTGTAGGAAAGTTTGGTAGGGAAAGCGAATTGATCGTTCGTGCCAGTGGCCGGATCAACATCATCGGCGAACACACAGATTATAACGAAGGTTTTGTACTGCCGGCCGCCATTGATAAATATATTTACTTTGCCGTTGCGAAGAATGGCCGCCGTATCTGCCGGTTTTGGGCCGATGATATTGAAGAATCTGCAGAGTTGGATCTGGATAATATCCAGTCAGGAGATCAACTTTGGGCCAATTATCTGTTTGGAATATTGCAGCAGTTTCAAAAATTGGGCGTATCCCTTGAAGGATTTGACGTAGCCTTTGGCGGCAATCTGCCCATCGGGTCTGGTATGAGTTCTTCGGCCGCCATGGAAGTGGGTATGGCCTCGGTCGTGAAAGCCCTTTTTTCCGTAGATATCGGCAAAAAAGAGATCGCGCTGCTCGCTCAGCGTTCTTCTCATCAGTTCATTGGTGTACCCTGCGGTATTATGGATCAGTTTGCCAGTATTATGGGGCAAAAAGATCAGGTGATACGGCTGGACTGCCGTACTTTATCGCACGATTATATTCCTTTTCACCTGGGAGATTACCGGGTGGTAATGATCAACTCCAAAGTGAGTCATTCTCTGGCCTCCTCGGAATATGGTACCCGTGTGAAAGAATGCCGGGCGGGCGTAGACATACTTCGGCAGTACTATCCCGGAATTGTCAGCCTTCGGGATGTCAGCTTGCAGCAACTGGAACAACATCGCGCCGATCTGCCGGATGTAGTGTACAAACGGTGCCATTATGTAGTAGCTGAAAATGACCGCTTACTCCGGGCGTGCGATGCTTTGGAAGAAGAGGATATTGAGTTGCTTGGTACGCTGTTGAACCAAACCCATGAGGGACTTCGGGATGAGTATGAAGTAAGTGCTCCGGAGCTTGATTTTCTGGTCGATTTTGCTCAGACTTATGGTGGAGTGGCCGGCTCTCGCATCATGGGTGGCGGTTTTGGTGGGTGCTCTATTAATCTGGTCCGGAAAGACCGCGTAGATGCATTTATCGCCGATATTATCGATGCTTATCGCAATGCTTTTAATGTGGAAGGAGAGGCCTACAAAGTAGCCGCTGTAGACGGTACGCGGCCCGTATCCCCGGGTGTAGGTATCGGATAAGTAAAGAACGAATGGCCGGAAGTTTCCGGCGAGAGATATTTCGTATGACATTACATCGATTGTCAGTTCATTACACTGGATCAATTGCAGGATACGCAATACAATTCTATTTGAATTTTAGTTATCACCTATGTTGTTTAGAATCGGGTACGCCATTTACAGTTTAATATTCTTTTTTTTATCTACAGCCTTCCTGTCTGCTCAAAATGATCTTCCTTGTGCGGTAATGGCTCAGGCTACGCCTTTCGATGTACTACTGGAAAAGGGACATAGCCTGCTTTCCGGCTACCAACCCGAAGATTGTGCCTGTTTTGGAGAGTACTTTGCTAAAAAGCACTTAAGTCAGGGAAATCCGGCACTGTTGGACAGCGAATGGGTACCCATTTTTGACCTAAACGGCTATTCTCACTGTCGCCTGTCTGATTTTGGATTTGAATACAAGATCATCCCTGATCTTTTCCTACCGGCCGATGACCGGCCCAAGGCCAGAGCCTATATCGAACGATATAACGCCCTGATGCTGAATGAACTCAGAGAGAAAGCCGGTGAAAAAGATTACAAGGAAATTTTCAACCCTCCCGTAAAGCTGGATCCTTACCAGCTGCAGTCCCGACTCAAATTGTTGGTGCGATACGGCCAGATCACCCGAAGTGAATGGCTGGATAAAAATACAGTTCAGATCCGGATTGATCTTGGTCCGCTGTATCGAAATATGAAAGTGGACTGGAAAGAATTGTATTTTGAAGTCATCGATGAGAACAAACAGGGCGTACACTATATGCTCAGTCTGGAAGAGATCGACCGCAAGGGTTTTCCATTGATCATCAATTCGGAAAGCCGGAAATCAAGCGTCTGGTTCGACTTTAAGATCCGTTTGAATTATGCGAAATTAATGGAGGACGGAGAAATTGCCATCTGTGAACGCATTCGCGAAGCATTGGCTGCCTTCGAGCACCTTTCTCTCACCAAAGACCTACGTCTGATCACTCATCTACATTGAAAAAGGTTGCCCTTTTTCCAAGAATGGATAATCGGGCAACCGAAAACCGATTTAAGTACTAGTTATATACCTTATATAGCTGTTCCCTGTAATAGCGAACAGTTAAAAATTCGTGCATATGAGGGGGGTAAATTTGTTCATGACAAAAACCATCATAAGTTGTTGTCAGAGAACATGAAAAGATGGTCTTGAAATGACTACGAGGGGGAAAAGGCGGCAATTATAGTGACACAAAATTAAGAAATAGCTATGAACATCTAAGTTTTTTCTAACAAAAACGTAATATCTTATTATCTTCCTTCCCCGCAATAACTGTTCATAAGAGCAGGCGATTATTGAACAACACCACAATATAGAATTTTTCCATTATATGTACAGTGCTTTATTCCTTCAAACTGACTGGAATCTCTTCATTGGCCGCTTCCATCCGGTTTTAGTACACCTTCCGATTGGATTTTTTATGCTCGCAGGACTCCTGGAGCTGGTAGCGAGCAGAAAAAAAGATAAAAAATGGGATGATGCGGTTGCGCTAAGTTTTTTACTAGGAGGGATAGGAGGGGTTGCGGCTGCAGTTTGCGGCTGGTCGCTGGCTGCGGAAGGCGGATATGACCCTGCTACTTTGTCCTGGCACCGTTGGTTAGGGATCATCAGTTCCGGTTTGGGTTTTACCGCCTGGCTGGTTAAAAGCGGTCGCCTGAAACTGAGCCGGAATATTTGGCTGGGAATTGTAGGAGTGTGTTTCCTGGGAATTACGATCACCGGACACCTGGGAGGTAATCTCACTCACGGGGAAAATTACTTATACCAATACGCACCGGGCATTGTACAGGCGCTCGTGGGCTATGAACCGGATACTGCTGCTACCCGGGATTTTTCATCTCCCGATTCTATCTTGATATATACAGACCTGATCCAGCCGGTTCTGGAACAGAAGTGCTACTCCTGCCATAGCGATGCCAAATCGCAGGGAGGTCTGAATATGGCTACTCTTGTCGGCCTGATGGAGGGGGGCGAACATGGGGAAGTGATCACTGCCGGAGATGCTCTGGGGAGTGAAATGGTAAGAAGAGTTACCATTAATCCCACCAGCTCAAAATATATGCCGACCAAGGGAGCTCCTATGACTTTCACAGAGATAAATCTTTTGTCCTGGTGGATCGATGCGGGGGCAGATTCCAGCCTGCATCTGACCGATGAAGAAGTTCCCGATCATATCAAAGCATTGTTGATGCGTGACTATAAACTGGATACACGACCTAAGCCATACGTTGAAACAGCTCATACCTCACCCATTAACGACGATACCAGGAAAGTGTTGGAAGACGCCGGATTTTCAGTAAGTGTGCTGGCTGCCAACTCCAATTTCGTAGAAGTTGGTCCGAAGACGATTCGCGGGCAGATGAACAGCGATCAGATCGCATTACTGCCGCAGGCCAAAGATCAGATCACCTGGCTGAATCTGGGAAATGCAGGTTTGAAAGACGATGATCTGAAAGCCATTGGTGAGTTAAAGGAATTAACCAGACTTCGTCTTGAAAACAACGCACTCACCGATGCCGGCATTGCTCACCTTGACGGATTGCCACATCTGGAATCCTTAAATGTATACGCAACCGGTATTACCGATGCTGCTCTGGATGTGATTGCCCGGTTGCCCAACCTGAAACGGGTTTACCTCTGGCAAACGCAGGTGAGCGAACAAGGAATTGAGGCGCTTCGTGCTAAACGCCCGGGGATGATGATCGATACCGGATTTCAATTTGCAGCGCAGACAGAGCAGGCAGAACAAACGGAATAAGCTGTTTTACATTTCGTTTAACTTCTTTTACACGGCGATCCAACCTGACGGGCTAAAGGCATTTATCTTTGTTGAACGATCATTTATCACCAAACAAGATGAAAATGCTTAATTCTATAAGGCTTTATAATTCTGCTCAAACAGTTCAAATTCTCACCTATCGGTTCATGCAGATGAAATACAAAATGCTAGTGGTATTTCTTGCCGGCATGATACTCAATATAGTCAGCATACAGGCTCAGGATAAGGACCGAATACTTCGCTCGGACGATGGTGGGAAAAGTTGGAAACCCTCTGCCGAGGGATTTCCGGAAGAGACGATGGTATCAGCTTTCACGATCGATGGAGGAGCCATACTGGCGTCCGCTAATGATAAAGGCTTATTTATATCCAATGACAATGGTGAAAGCTGGTCGGTGACCGGAAAAGAACTCCCGGCAAATGTTCGTGCACTGGCAAAACATAACGGCAAGCTTTTTGCCTCTCCGTGGCGGTCTGGCGTTTATGTTTCACAAGACCACGGAAAAACCTGGAAGGCATGTAACTTTGGACTTACAGATCTGGAAGTAAATGATTTTTTGTCAACAGAACAAGGCCTGTTTATCGGTACCAGCACAGGCATTTTCTATTCTTGGAACGACGGAAAAACCTGGATGAAGATCCTTTCTGCCGCTCAGGTTAATAGTCTGACCCAGGATGGAGACATTATGCTTGCGGCAACTGCCAGAGGGATCTATCGATCCTCTAACGGAGCCAGGACCTGGCGACAGGTAGTTTCGAATAGCGGAGTGAAAAATATTTATCACAGTGAATACGGCTTATTCGCCACTACCCATCGTGATGGCTTGTTGAGGAGTATGGACGGTGGAAAGGAGTGGGAATTGGCGGAAAACGGCTTGCCGGAATTAAAAAAAGCTACCTATTCATTCATCCAGTCCGGAAACCGACTTCTGATCGGACAGCTTGACGGCACCTATTATTCTACCACTCACGGAATACACTGGATCAAGCTGGATGACCTGCTCGGAGTGACCCAGATGTTTGCTTTGCCGAATGGCGTTATTCTGGCTGTAAGGCTATTTGCTAATGTGGATGGATGCTAAAGTGGTTATCGACTATCAGGAGATGATGTCCGAATCTCCTGAAAAATTCGTTTTATTTATTTCCGTCGTACTACTATGCCTCGCTATTCTGCAAAATTTCAGAAATATAGTCAATGGCCTGCTCGAACTGGGAGGGCGAAAATAATCTCCAGAATCCGTCGCGGCGTAACCAGGTCAATTGCCTTTTGGCATAACGGCGGCTATTCCTTTTGATCAATTCTACAGCTTCTTCAAGAGAAATTCCCCCCTTGAAGTGATCGAATAGTTCCTGATAACCTACGGTCTGGAGGGCATTAAGGTGGGAGAGTGGGAAAAGTTGACGGGCTTCTTCCTCCAAACCGTCCTCGAGCATTTGATCTACCCGCC
>JAGQXH010000479.1 GCA_020436695.1 Lewinella sp.
ACAGGTGCGGCACACTTCCAAAGTGTGCCACACCTGTACCCGGGGCTCCCGTCAGGAATACCGCAGGCATTCCGGTCGTCAGGCGCGCCCGGAGGGATCGTGCCGGCCGGCGCAGCGTCCGTGACTTACGGTACGGTCTGCAAATACTTGAACTTATATTCTTTAGGTGGCTTGGCTCCCAACAGATTTTCCACAAAATAATCCCACCGCTTGCGCATCATATAGGGCTCATTGCCGAAACCATGCCGGCGGTTGGGAAACATTACCAGATCAAAATCCTTATTGGCGGCGATCAGGCGGTCGGCCACTAGCAGCGTATTGTAGTAGGGCACATTGTCATCCATGGTACCGTGGGCCAGCATGAGTTTGCCTTTGAGGTTATTCACCAGCAGTTGGTTGGCCTGATTGTCGTAATTGGTGCTACCGTCGGGATTGGTGGTCAGCAGCCCCTGCCATTTTTCGCCCCAGTCGTCTTCGTAATTTCGGTTGTCGTGGTTACCGGCGCCGCTAACGGCCACTTTGAAGAAATCCGGGTAACGCAGAATGGCATCGGTGGACGCAAATCCCCCGCCGGAATGGCCGTAAATACCAGCCCGGTCGATATCGATCCAGGGATAGCGCTCAGCGAGTTGCTGCATACCGCCCACCTGATCGGGCAGGCCGTTATCTCCCATATTGCCGTAGTAGGCTTCGTGGAAAGATTTGGAACGCATCGGCGTACCCATTGCATCCAAAGCAATCACGATGAAGCCGAGATTGGCAATAGCCTGATTATCCCGCCGGGAAGCGGAGAAACTCCGGCTGCCTACACTACCGGATTGGGGCCCCGGATAGATGTAGTTGATGATCGGATACTTTTTATTCGGATCAAAATCGACGGGTTTGTGCATAATACCGTACAGGTCCGTTTTGCCGTCGCGCGCTTTTACGGTAAAGGGGACGGGTGGCACCCAACCGGATTCCACCAGTTTGGAAATGTCGGCACGTTCCAGTTCCATGATCAGCTTGCCTTTATTGTCTCGTACCACACTTACAGGTGGAGATGTGGGCGTAGAATAGCTGTCAACGAGATAGCTTTGGTCCGGTGACAGGCTCACCACATGATTGGCACTATCCGGCGTAAGCAATTGCAGCCCCGAGCCATCCATCTTCACCCGGTATTGGTACTGGAAGTATGGATCGCCCGGTTCACGACCATCTCCGGTAAAATAAATGATCCGTTTGTCTTGATCGATATGATCGATGCCCAGTACGTTCCAGTCGCCTTGGGTGATGGCATTTTTTAACTTGCCCGTCTTTAGATCATAGAGATACAGGTGCCCCCAGTCGCTTTTCTGGGAGAACCAGATGAATTCACTGGTCTCCGGTAAGAAGCGCCAGTTGGCCTCTCTGTAGCCCGATTCATAGAAACTAGCTACTTTTTCATCAAATATTGTTCTTACCGCTCCGGTTTCCGGATCAGCCACCCGGAAGGTCGCTTCCTTGTGATCTCTGGAATTGGAAAGAAAAGAGAGCTGCTTACTGTCGGCACTCCATTCCACGTCCAGAAAAGTGCCGTTCCAGCCGGCAATATGATCGGTAGTAGAAGAACGGTGCGGATCGGGTGGCATTTGTAGCCGTACAACTTTTGGCCCGTCCAGATGGATCACCACCCGCTCGATACGAAAGATCAGACTGTCGCCGGGCAGCGGATACTTCCAGGCTTTTAGTTCCGGATGCCCCACATTAGTGGTTGCCAGGTACATTTCACCTACTCCGCGTCCGTCGTGTTGGAAGGTGGCGATCTTTTTGGAATCCGGTGACCACAGCAAAACCGGCCCATCCCGCTGTACCCAGCCGGCATTATTGGTAGCGTAGCCGAAGTCTTCAATCCCATCGGTAGTAAGCTGGGTTTCCTCTCCGCTTTCCAGATCGACTACCCAAAGATTATAGTCCCTGATGAAGGCAGCTTTTTTTCCGTCGGGTGATGCAAATGAATTACGCGGTGCACCGGGCTCGGTATCCTGAGTAAACAGGCTGCCGCTTTCCAGATTGTAGACGTACTCTTTCCGGCCGCGCATTGGAAAAGTGATCGACTTCATATCCGAAGCATAGGTAATCCGGGAGAAGGGCAGGTCATCCGGCGTGTAATTGCCGTTGGTTAAGGTATTGATCTTCTTTGCCAGGTCTTTATGGTCAAAAGCGGGACGCTTGGTTTTTTTCTTGACATCCACCAGGAGGAAAAAGTCTCCGTCCGGGCCGTGATTGCGATACCAGAAATGCGTGTCATCGATCCAGTTGGGCCGGACGGCGTCGTTGTAAACGAGCCCCCGGGTGTATTGGAAGAGCGCCTGTTCGGCTTTCTCGTAATCTTCTTCTCCAAGGGAGTCGGGAGTGTAGGGTGTCTGCGAAAAGCCGGTAAAGGTCAGCATCAGCAGAACTAGTGTGATTAGTGTCTTCAGCGAGTGGTTCATACTATTTTGGTTTAATTTATCAGTTGACAGTCAGTCAGTCGTAAGTCGTAAGTCAGGCAAGTCAGTGGTTAATAGGGGCGGGCTTACTTTTCGATGAAAGCTTCGGTCTCTCCCTCATTTTATCTTGTGGGTTTAAATCTTGGCACACTGTAAATGACTACCGACTATTGACTGACGACTACCGACTATTCTTAAGATAATAGAGCCTTCCATCTTCCGCTCCGATCAACAGATCCGGGACGCCGTTGCGGTCCCAGTCGACTGTAGTGGGGCTGGTGGTATGGCCGGCCAGTTCCTGCTCGTGGAGTGGCCCCATATCCTCCAGAACGATAGTCGTATCGGTTGAAGAAGTAACGTTTCGAAAGAAACTAATGTTGACGCTGTTGATCAATAGATCGGTGCGTCCGTCCCGGTCCCAGTCGGTAAAGCAAAGCTTGCGCCGGCCGCTGCTGCCGCCTTCGGCATTATTCAATTGCAGGGGTTGACCGGGCCGGCTTTCCTGTGGCCGGTTCTTATTATCAAAAACAGAGGCTTCTTTACCGGTGAAGATCCGGGCCGGTGGTTTGAGCCGGAGTCGTCCATTATCGCGGTATCTTTCGTAAAAAGCCAGGTATCCCTCGTGATCCAGCATGACCAGATCATTCAGGCCGTCTTCGTTCCAGTCGATCACATAGGGTGTAGTACGCCATTGCGTGACTAGTTCACGATCCTGAGGTTGCCACCAGGTCCAGGCAGGTTTTGGGGAGAGGCCGGGCCACTCCACATCGACCGAGCGGGCTGCCGTGAGCCGGGGTTGACGGCGGGTGCCGATATTCCGATACCAGACCACTTTTCCCCAGATGCCGTTCATGATGATGTCCGGAAGACCGTCCTGATCCCAGTCGGCCACACTTAATGTACTATAGCCCCATTTGGCTTCGCAGGGACCCTGAATGGAACCGTTGCCGCCGGCCATGGTACGGATGGTCTGCCCGTCAGCTTCCAGGTATTTTGGCGCTGCCCAGCGGGGCGGATCTGCGCCGTTCAGATTCTCAATAAAACCGACATAGCCGGCTGTGTTTCCACAGATCAGGTCTTCATCACCGTCGCCATCCCAGTCGAAGCTAAAGGGCGTAACCAGCGCTCCGAATTTTACATCAGCCGCCTCCTGCTGGAAATAACGCGGCGGCAGGAAGATAGGGAGTCCATTCTCCACCCGGCCTGTATGCTGCACCAGGGCCACCCGTCCATCTTCATCGCCAACGATGAGATCCATATAGCCATCCCGGTTCCAATCCACTGCTGTCGGCGTGATCATCTGTAGGTCCATCCGGATCTCCCGTCCCTGATATTGCAGACGGCGACCGGCCGCGTAGATAGGATCGTACCAGGAACCCGTATTTTCGAAGTAAGTAAAGCCGTCGAGAAATTCGCCGCAGATCAGGTCCAGATCTCCGTCGAGATCAAAATCGGCAAAGTTCGGTGAAGGCATGCCGTAGACATCTAAAGTACGGCCGCCGGCGATCAACTGTTTCGGCGATGAGTACTTCGGTTGTCGATCAGTACCTTCATTGAAGGATAGGAAAACATAGCCGTGCAGCGGGCCGTTCTTCCATACCCCGGCTTCATTGTAGGCATTGTCCCAGCCATAGTCTTCCCAGACGCCCAGACCGATAATGATGTCACGGTCGCCGTCTTCGTCGTAGTCCAGATACTTCCACTGGTTAGCTCGGGTGCGGCCGTATAATTCTTTAAAATCAACCTCCAGAGGGATGGGTAATGGCTGAGAAATTCCATTAGACTGAAAATCCTGATAGTCAATACCCGGGCCTAAGACCATGGGTAGGCCTTTCCATTCACTGAGTTGCAGATTACGCGCTGAAGGGCCAATCTTCCTTCCGGCTTTGAAAACGGGCATTTCGGCATCACCATCGGGGTTTTCAAAAAAATAGATGCCGTTGTAGGGTTTGTCCGGGCAGGCAACCACCAGATCCAGATCGCCATCGCGATCGTAATCCATAGGTAACGGCCAGGCCCAGAGGCCGACGCCGAGGTCTACCGTTAAACCAGGATTATTGTATTGGATAGGCTGTAGCGTTTGTGCCTGTATAGAGAAGGTCAGGGCACAAAGCGCAAAAGTTGTGGTTATTCGCATGGTGAATGGTTTGGTACTAACACTGTGATAAGGCTATCAATGCCGGAGCTAACAAGTGCTCAAATATAAAAAATAGACCCGGAGTTGCCAGGTATTAGTTGTGTGCACGTTCACTACTGGCGGATGACCATAGCTAACCCACGTTGTGCACCCAATGACTGCCTGATTACATCACCGGCTTTAACCTGTCTTTTTTCGATCTTAACCCGAGTGTAAGTATCCACAGATTCGTCATCGGTATAAATGGTTGTTTCGTAATTTTTTTGCGGTTCTAAAAAATCAAGTGGGATAGCCAATTCCCGCTCGGATGTACCCGTCAGCGCGCCGATGAACCAGGTATCACCGCTCCGGCGGGCAATGACTGCATGGCTGCCCGGATAGCCGTCGAGTACTTTGGTGTCGTCCCAAACAGTAGGGATCTGGTCAAAGAAAGCAAGTTCCGGTACTTCCTGGATGTGCCGCTCGGAATTGCCGGCCCCGCCGGCCTTTGACGGAGCACCATCGGGCCGGTCGTACCAATACAGGAATTGCCAGGGACTGTAAATGCATACGGCCTTGGCCAGTTGGGAAGCGTGCGAGCCCATTTTTTCATCCACCCGGGCGGCGAAATAGCAGTTGGTATGATCACCCGCACCCGCCAGCATACGGGTAAAGAGGGTTTTTAGTACCATATCGTTGGGAGGTGATTCCTCGTCTCCGCGTATACCTTCCTGCGTCATCAGATTCGGATAGGTGCGAGAATAACCGGTGGGACGATATTCATCATGAATGTCGACCATCAGCTGGTGATCAGCGGCTTTGCGTACGGCTTCGTGCAGCCAGCCGGTCCACTGTTGGGAACCTACCTGTACGAAGCCGTATTTAACGCCTTTTGCCCCCCAGGAGCTAAGGAGTGGGAGTACTTCATCCAATTGTTTTTCCAAAGCCCGCCGGTTGACATAGAGCAGTACACCAATGCCCTGACTATCGGCGTAATCGATCACACCCGGAAGATCCAGTGGCCCTTTAGAGCGTTTGGGATCTACCGTAACGGTGGTGGCGTCGGAGGCATCGTCGTATTCGTTACCGTACCAACCGGCGTCGAACTCAATGTATTGCAGTTGATGTTTTTTAGCAAAATCCACACAGGCCATCCCGCCCTGGGTGGTGAGCGTCACTTCGCGGATGACTTTCCCGGGTTTGATCCAGCCGGTATTTTCAATTTCATTGGGCTGGTTCAGGTTCAGTACCAAATAATTATTTCCCAGGACTTCTCCGGCCGTTCGCCCCGCCATGATCGTTCGCCAGGGGCTGTTGAAGCCATTTGTATATTCGACCTCGCTGCTCAGAACAGAAGTTAAGGTGTTGTCTTTTAGTGGATGTTTGGCCAGCTTCATCCGGGCAAAATCGATCAATGCGGCTTCGCCCAGCGCCACAAAGAGAGAATCGGATAATTGAGCCAATAAGGGGCGTTCTACGGTATCACGCAAAGTAGCAAAGTTGGTTTCCTCTATCGGTGACTGCGCCCTTTGGGATACCCACATCTTCACGCCTTCCGGCAATGCAAATTCGGTCACTTCCTCTGTGATCTGCATGCTCCGGTCCGATTCGTAGCGGAAAGCTATGCCTTCATTGTAGGCTCTGATGCGAAGGCGAATATCACTTTTGTCAGCACCTTCAGTTAGTAAATGAACTACAGTTTCCGTGTAATGATCCGGATATTCGGATCTTTCTCCGTAGACCGGTTCCCAGTTTTTCTCTACGGTCTGCGTTTCTACAGACTGGATGGTGGCATTTTTCAATAGCAGAGAAGAGTCGGCCAATAGCAGATCAAGTTCGGAGTTCCGGATGACCGCTTGGCCATAAAAAGAAAGGTTGTAGAAAAAATGGCCGTCCTGAGCATCGAGTTCAAACTGATAACGGCCGTCCGGGCTGGTTAACTGTGTATGATTGGAGGAAGTACAGGCGAAAATGGACAGGAGCAGGGAAATGATAAGAAAAGTAGCGGATCGGTGCATGAGTTGACGGTTTTGTCTTTTCCTCCAAAGACGTCAGTGAATATGGCCAACCACTACGGTTAACGCAAGATGAGGCTGTCTCAAAAGTAAAGAGACAGCCTCTTGGTTTTAAAATCATTGAGGTTTTTCGTATCTTAAGGATATGGG
>JAGQXH010000047.1 GCA_020436695.1 Lewinella sp.
TGCCTTGCAGGACAATGCCATTGTTATTTCACCGGAAGGCACGGACGGATTTTTGAAAGAGATCCTACCCCGGCAGGAGGCACAGCTGACCTATTCCATTACAGTGGGCTATTCCAAGAAAAAAGACTTCTACATCAAACACAGCATCGACTTGTTGTCTGATCTGTTGGAAGATGCGGAGACGCCTCCTCCTGAGGATGCTGAAGAATCACCTAAATCGGCAGGCGACAGCAAGAAAAAATCGTCGATCGAGACGATGTTCCCCATTCACAAAGAAATGGGACTGGCTCGGTTCGAATCCATTGACTGGTCTTACGGCGGTACTAAAAAGAAAGACGCCTTCGGTTTGAATATCGGCGTTCGTACTACTTTTTCCACCAAATTGGGGCCACTATTCCTACAGGTGCAGAAGATTGGGGTAGGCATGGATCTGTCCGTACCGATGGAAGGGGAGGATATTAGCCAGACGGCTCTGGATTTCGGTTTTCTGTTCCCGAAAGGGGTTGGATTACGGATTGATTCTGAGGTAGTGTCCGGGGGAGGATTTCTGGAATTTGATCGTGAGAATCATCGCTACGCCGGGGTACTCGCCCTTAATTTTCAATCCATTGAACTTTCGGCGGTCGGCCTGATCAGTACTTTACTGCCAAATAATCAGCCCGGCTATTCAGTGCTGATCAGCATCAGTGTCCTGTTTAAACCGGCGATACAACTTCCGTTCGGCTTCCAGCTCGAAGGAGTAGGAGGTCTGGTGGGTATCCACCGCACCATGAAGGTGGATGAGCTGCGCAATCGGATACTAAAAGGATCGATCGAATCGATCATGTTCCCAAAAGATGTGATCAAGAACGCTACAAAGATCATCAGTGATCTGCGGGCTATCTTCCCTCCACAGCATAAGCATTATGTACTGGCTCCCTTTCTGAAGATCAGCTGGGGCATACCCACAGTAGTGGAAGTAGATCTGGGCGTACTGGTCGAACTGCCGTTCAAAGGACGTTTACTGCTGGTAGGAAGTGTCGGCGTTTTCCTGCCCGATAAGAAGGCACCGGAACGCCTGGTAGATATTCATGTGGATGTATTGGGAGACTTCAATTTTTCCGCTTCTTACGTTTTGATCGAAGGTAGGCTTCGCAAGTCAAAGATTGAAAAAGTACCGCTGGAAGGTGGTTTTGCGTTTATGCTGAGTTGGGGCGATCGCACGCAGTTCCTCATGTCGCTGGGAGGATATCATCCACGTTATAAAAAACCAGATGGGTTTCCGAAGATCCCGAGATTGACTGCCCTGATCAAAAAGGGTAAGGATACAGTTCTAACCTGCCAGTATTATCAGGCCATCACTTCTAATTCCTATCAGATCGGTCTGAAGGCGGACCTCATGGTCAAATGGAAGAGCGCGATAGTGAAGGGATGGCTGGAATTTAATGCCCTGCTGCAATTCGATCCCTTCCTGTTTGAGGCGGACCTACACATTGGGGCGGCCATTCGCTACAAGAGTCGCAACCTGGCCGGCGTAGACTTCTATATGCTGTTATCGGGGCCGGCGCCCTGGAGAGCCAAAGGCTACGCTAAGATCGAGATCCTGTTCTTCTCGCTCAAGATTAAATTCAACCGGACCTGGGGCGATGAGCAGACCGTGGCTCCCTCTTCCATCGATTCGGGAGAGCTATTCAGTCGAGTGAAAAGGCAGCTTGGAGAAACGCGCAATTGGTCGGGGTTGCTACCAGAAGGATTCAGCAATGCGGCTTCTATCCGTTCACTGGATGCGCCGGAAGATGCCCATCTCCTGCTGGTACATCCTTCCGGTACACTGGAAGTGAGACAGACTGTATTGCCGCTGGACAAGACTATTGAAAAAGTGGGCAACAGTTTTGTTACGGCTCAGCCGATATACCGCATTGCCGGATACGAGATCGGGGAAGGAGCGAATGCAGTGGTCGTTACCGCTCAACAACAGACGCCCTTACGGGAACATTTTTCCAGAGGTCAATTTGAAGATCTGCCGGACGCTGAGAAAATATCCACACCCGATTTTGAATTGATGCAGGCCGGAGTGCGTTTTGATGCGATACAGGCGCAGGATTTTTCGGCGGAACTGGATTTCAAATCAGGCGATTTTGAAGACATTATCCTGCGGGGCGAAGCAACCATCCGGCCGAAAAAGCAAAGCATGAACTGGCAGGAAAAGAACTGGATCAGGCCTTCCGTACAAAGAAAGGGCCAGGATAAGAACAGACCGGCCGAGTTGTTCGGACTGGTTGATGAAATGCCTGCAGTAGAAGAGAATAAGTACAAGATCCTCTCTAAAGATCACCTGGAGGAACCGGCCAGCCTGGGTGAGCATGCCTTTAGTACTTATTCCGAAGCCAAGGAGTATATGAAATCGCATTTATGGACCAAACGGTCGAATTGGCAGATACAGGAATTGGAAGGGGTTGGGGCTTAGCCATCGGGTATTCAGGACAACAGCTTCAAAAAGGAGCGAACCTGCTTGTTGTGTTAAATTGTCCTCGGGGCACCTAAATCCAGCACCCAGCACCAAACCATAATTTTCAACCCTATAATCAATTAACATGATCAATTTTGATGAACTGAAAATAACGGCAGGTACTGCTCTGCAGGCCGATAAATGGAACGATCTGGTTGACCGTCTGAAGTTGGAAGTGCCCGCTAACCTGGATGATCAGGAAGTGATATTGACCAATGAAGAAAAGCAGCGCAATTTTCACATCGTCGCCGGAGAGTACAATACAGCAACAGCTGCGCTCAATATAGAGGTGAAATCGGATACTGGGAATGTCGACAAGCGCCTGGCTTCGATCCATGAATTTGGTATGGAATTGAACGGGCCGCTGAAAATAGAGACCAACTTCGGTTATCTTGATATGGGGCCGAAAAATAACGACTGGGCCCATTTTTATACTGATCGGGACAAGTATTACTTCAATAAAGAGATCCGCGTAGATTCGGGTAAGGTCGGTAGCTATAATGAAAACCTGAATCTCTGCACCGGTGGTACACCGCGAATGACCGTGGAGACCAGTGGACAGGTGGGCATCGGCACCACTTCCCCCACCCAGCAACTACATGTGATGGGCAACCGCATTCGCCTGCAAAGACCGGGAACCAGTAAATTCGTTGATATCCGGACCGATGGAAGTGCCAATGATATTACTTCCTATGGCGGGCATTTGTATCTGTCTTGCGACGGAAGCGGAAATATGGTAGTGGTGAACGACCAACTCCGGATCACCAATATGCCTTATGGAGATTTCAAGAATGTGCAGTGGAACCCTACCACCGGCGTACTCGGATATGATAACTCTTCCCGCCGCTTTAAGGAAAATATCCGCGATCTGGACGACAACTTTGAAGCTATTTTATTGGCCCAGCCAAAGACTTATACCCGCCCCGGCTCTCCTGGCCGGCAGGAGATCGGCTTCATCGCCGAGGATTTTCATGATCTGGGCCTCTATCCGTTGGTGGATTACGATGAAGAAGGCTTGCCGGAGAGCCTGCGCTACGAGAAGATGGGGACTTATATGATACCGGTGATGCGGCGGCAGGAGGAGCGGATCGAGGCTTTGGAAGGAGAGGTAAAGCAACTTAATGAGGAACTGGTGGCAATTCGTGAGCTGCTTGGAGCGACTACCGGAGGATAGCCGGGATTTAGCCGCTGCCACTAAATGCCAGCATCCCTGTTTGGTTTGGATGAGATGTCGTCAGTAAGTGGCAGCGTATTGTTTTCAGGCAGTTGAGGCGGTTCAAATAACGGTGTCTGTAGGAAAAACTATCCTTGATCTTAATCTGTGTTTTGAAAGGTAGCACTATTACTTTTATATGAACCAGCATTTGATATTACGACTAAATCATCGTCTCGAATTTCAAAATCCTCTTCGTGACGCTGTACAAAATTCTGAAAATACAATGAGTCAAGTGTACCGTAACCAGACAATTCCAGTTCCAGAATTAAGGAGTCGATATCCATTGCTTTATTTTGGAAGGAGTGTGCTTTGACGTAATTGGCTAAATCTTGTTCTTTCAGGCTGATGACCTTTGCCAGGCTGTCCCGGATTGTAAAGCAATTATCATGTTTATTATCTAATATGAAGCAATCGTGAAACTTGCCTACCGCTTCCAAAATGCTCTTTTCCTTTACGTGTTGGATATCACCCACACAAAGTTTGCGGGAATTGTGATATACTGCATAGTGAACGATCCGATTTTTTATGTCGAGTAACCTGAGATCTCTGCTGCTTTCAAATTTAAGCCAACCGATTAAAAAAATATAAATGGCGGACTCTAGGAAGAACATAAGCGTTCTAAGAGACTGGTTGACATTGAAAAACTTGAGTATGAATAACCATCCCGCCAAAAAGACGGGAAGAAAAAAGAAAGCGGTCAATGCGGCCATAGGTGTACTTAAATCGGCAATAAATTCTACCCAAGGGTGGAGTTTTTCGATTAAGCCGAAATTGGAGATGTATTCTTCTGCAGTGTTTATTGCTAAATTTTGGGTGCTGGTACTCATTGGCGATATGTTGTTCAATTATTTTACTTGAGCTGCTAATAACTCAAGACATTTGCTGTAATTCAGTTCTAGTAGCTTATTTGGATCGATTAATCCATATCCATAACTTTGGTCAAACCCAAGAGGCCCCAAGTCAATGGCGGTTTTTCTCAAGTGGGCCTCTAAATCACTCTGTTTTTTGATTTGGGTTTGTCCTTCGAATTGGCGATGCTTGGAAAGCATTAAAGCTGAAACACCAGCAACAAAAGGAGTCGCCATAGAAGTGCCGCTTAATTTTGCGAGTTCTCTTGGAGGATAGGTGGAAAGGATTTCATCACCAGGGGCAACAATGTCAACTTTTTTCCCTCGGGAAGAAAAATAACTGATCTTTTTTCTTCTATCTATAGAGCCAACGGCTATTGTC
Source organism: Lewinella sp. (assembly GCA_020436695.1). Taxonomy (GTDB): domain Bacteria; phylum Bacteroidota; class Bacteroidia; order Chitinophagales; family Saprospiraceae; genus Flavilitoribacter. The sequence goes on from JAGQXH010000047.1 coordinate 4,935, forward strand.
TCATCGAATGCTCCGGGGTAATCCATAGTATCTAGATTAGGGCCACTGTTCCCGGCTGCACAAATGACAAAAACTTCAGCTTTAATGGCAGCTTTGATGGCATCATAGATCTTTACAGACGGATAGGGGCTTCCTAAGCTCATGGAAATAATATTGGCACCTGTTTCGACCGCCCATTCTATTCCGTTTACTATCGTTTCCTCACTTCCGTAGCCGTTGTCATTCAGTACTTTTCCAATGATCAAATCAGATTCGGGGGCTACTCCAATCACTCCGATTGAATTGTCGCGCGCTGCTATAATACCGGCACAATGTGTCCCATGACCATTAATATCGCCAACACCAGAAGGGCTGTTCGTAAAGTCTTTCATTTCAAAAATTGCTCCTTCCAAATCAGGATGTTTATAGGCGACCCCAGTATCAAGGACAGCCACTTTAATTCCTTTGCCTTTGGTATATCTCCAAAAATTTGGGACGCCCACCAACTCTACGCCCCAGTCGATGGTTTGTGAATGCGCAGCGTAGACCCGTTCTACCTTGAATGGGGGAATGGAGAAGATCGGTTCATCCGCCTTGATCTCCCTTAAACGATTTTCGTATTTCTTCATAATGGGATATTTGTGAATGTGAATTCAGAATTGTTGTGTACTTCTCGAACTTACCTCTACTGTTGTTGCAGACACAACCCCGTCCTGGGGCCTAATAACAGAGCTTGAAGGTTTAAAGTCAATCTACCTATTCCGTCAATTGTCATTTCCATTCAAATTAATGCCACTAAAACTGTATTTTGCTATCAGGCCGACTCTTACCCTTTTACCAAAAGCATAGTCCTGATTTGCAAGATTTCCAAATAGATCATTACTTTGAACAAATAAGCCGCCCATGAGCTCCTGCTTTTTACTACTAAAAGCATTTAATCCAAGCCCGATTACTGTATTGTTATTTAGGTTCTTACTGCCACTATAGATGTGATGCCTTAGGTAAGAGGTGAAAGTGAGGAACAGATCCGGTGTTTCTCCAATTTTTCTCCTGATCGGAATGACCTTAATATAGTCGAAGTTTAAAGAATATCTATTAAAAGTTTGATAATCACCATTGATGGCTTTTATGGTAGTAGCCGTGCTAAGTTGACCATTTTCAATAGTGGTATCAAGTTGGGTAAATGTATAATCGGAACTTCCTAATTCATCAAGATTGTCTTTAAAAGCTGCCTGGATACTGAAACCATAAATATTCCTGTTCTTTCGTTGTAAGTTATAAGCTAACTCCAGATCCCATCCGTTAAAGCTAATAATTTCAAAACGATCTTCAGAGGAGGATGCGAGATTTCCTGTGTCGTAGGTAAAAGAAGAACTCGCTACTCCACCGCGAAGAAATAGCCTATGAATTATTGGTATCCATTTTTGGTCTTTCAGATCATCAATTTCCTGCCATAGTTTCCTTCTGGTACTAAGCTGATTAAAATATTGGATGCTGAAAAAATTAAGAATTGCCTCAATAGCTTTCTGCTTTTTTGAACCTGGAATCTGTTCCATATACGAATCTTGCAAGGGCTTAATTTTCTCTTTTATTATTTCTGGAATTGGGTTATCTATTAATTGGAGGGCTAATCGATGAACAGTGCTATCTATAGCTTGGGTTTTTAGTAGACTGTCTATTAAGAAAAAAACGTTATTTTGTTTCTCCCAAATTAACTTTTCAAGCTCACTTATACGCTTTAGCTTATTTTGATAGTCATCAGCTATTTTAAAATTATTTTCTTCAACTAAATGCTCTATCCCGATCAAGGTCTTTGCTGAGGCTCCTATTGCCAGATCACCGCCTGATAAAATATTAGCGATACCATTCTTTTCCTTTCCCTTCAGCTCAACACCAAATATATTGACCTTGTTAGGATCGGATACTAGAGCTCGTTTACCATTTTTGTTGAGGTTAGTATAATACGCAAAATTGGCAATGTTGCTAGAAATGTCGAAATTTAGGTTTGCAGAAGGAATGACAACAGTACTAAACCCCTCTGTATCTTGATTCAAGGATTGTGCGCACAATGAGTATGCGAATATGAGACCTAGGCTGAATAATAAATTATGCTTTGTAAATATCATCTGGCAACTTGTTGAATTATGAACGATAAGTGTCATATCCCCGATTGTGGTCTCCATTTTCATGTAAAGGATTTGATTCCATCTTTCTTTGATGTTGATTTCCTAGGTCAGTGATCTCGAGCTTTTTAATATTGAGTTTCCAGTTCCCGACTCCGTTTTGTATAACATTCACTTCCAGGCGATAACCAATGCCGAACAGTGTTACCCCCTTCAAACTTTTATTTTTACCAGTTGCTGCGGTTTTTCCGGAAAGTTTTAATTGAGAATTAGGGTTGTCAGGTTCAAAATCGTAAGTGATATCCGCCTTATGCTTGACAAGCATAATCCCAACGGTATCATCATCTCCAAAAGTAAAAAATGATGAATTGCAAACAATTTTTCGAATGGTACTTGAACTAGCTAACCCTAAAAAAGCTTTTCTGATCTTTTCAATCGAACTTCTTTCTTGTTCTACAAAATTTAGATACAAAAATATTTGTAACTCCAAAGATTGTAGCCGCTTTGACTCTAAAATGATATTTCGCATTAAATAAACCGATTGTAAATATGAATAGTAAAATGTAATTGTCTTATTTATACGACTTGTGGTTTATGGAGGCAAGTTCACGTGCTGCAAGGCTAAGTGTCATTCCGCGGGCTAGGCGCCAACAATCCCGCCAAAGCTCCAATAGCTGTAGACCCCAGCATTACAATGAAGTCAGGTATCTCCATCACTCCATCTTCAGTGTTATAAGTTTTGAGAGTAATGATCGCACCAATGATCAGGGCGCTAAGCAATATCAGGCCCAAGATACCGATGACGGTGAGGAAAACGCCTGATTTGTAAAACGGATTGGTGGTTTCGACATTCTGGAAAAAACTGGTGGGGTCTGCTTGTAATTGTTGTAGTAGTTCGGGGGATTCCAGCACCTTTTGTTTCATATCGCTGACATTCCGAAAGCTTCTCATAGCATTATCAAATTTGATGGTTAATAAGATCTGTAGTGCGCTATTCTGTGTGCAATTAGGCCCAATGAACATATAACATGTACGCATCTGCCTGATTGCAGTGGTCTGATAGGAGGGGGAAACGGTTTAGTTTTACTTCCGTCAGACTCATGCTGCAATGTTATTATTTCCCGTTTTCAGAGACAAAGACAAATTATTTTAACTTCCATGAAAAAAAATGATATTTTCTTGATATTATGATTAATAAATAGCAGATTATCAAAAATTTAGATATTTTTATTTCCATGAGTAAAATGCCTGAATTTTATCCTTATAAATTTTTGGAAAACCTAAGATTACTTGATCCAGAGGAAAAAAAGCCTTTCGAGCGCTGGCTCAACTCCCCGTGGTGCAACACCAATAAGAAGTGTGTAGAACTTTTTCGCATACTGTTGCGCTACTACCCAGACTTTACAACCGATGGTGTGGACGTGCAAAAATTGTATCGCAAATTATACCCGGATAAAGCCTACCGGCATAAGAGTATGCTGAATCTATTGTCCAATCTGTCGCTCGAAGTGGAAAACTTTTTGGTCCATCAGGAACTCAAGCAGGCAGATCGCCTGAGGTCGGACTTATTACGAACCGTTTATCGGAAAAAAGGAAAGATAGGAAAGGAAGCTAAAAGTCTGCGAGAAGAGATCGATCAACTGGCGGCCAAAGATCAGCAAACGGAAGCCGAACACCTGCACCTGGCCCAATTGTACGAACGTCTAAACCGGCAGGAGGTTACCCGCCTGCTGGGACAGTTGAAGATTTCCCAATTGCAACAGGGCCAATACCATCTGGATCAATATTATGTACAACGGAAATTGCGCATACTTGCCGAGCAGCATGCGTGGACGCAGGTAGTCAAAGGAGAACAACTCGATCTTCACAATGAATTGGTGAGCCTGAAAGTATTAATTCCGGTGATCAGCAGTCCGGCCGGCCAGTGGTACTATCGGTACCTCAGCCGCTACTCATCCGAAGCAAACCTGGATTTTTTTCTGGAATGCCAAAACCGTTTTGAAGAAGTATTCCCGCTATTGGAACAAAAGGACCGGACCATCATTCTCATGCTACTGATCAATGAAACGGCCCGTCTGAAACTGGCTTCCGTACCCGGTGTTCTGGAACTGTCATTGAGTCTATACCAGTTCGGGTTGCGCGAAAATATATTGTTATACCAGGGTGAAATGACACCGCGAACCTTTGCTAACATTGTTTCAACGGCTAATGGATTGCAACAATACGAGTACACCAAAACATTCATTATGACTTACAGTGGAACTTTGGAGGAAAGTATTCAGCGCGACGCACGATTGTGGGCAGTTGCGCTTACCGCATATCTGGAAGGAACTACGGAACTAATAAAGCTGGCCGCCGAACTAAGCGAACGGCAGGGCTCCGTCAATACAACTACTTTTTCTCTGCGCATCAGTGTTTTGCTCACCCAACTCCGATTTGACGCTTACTGGCAGGACGAAGAAGTATTGGATGATGCTTTCTGGAAACAGAATGACGCCTTTGCCAAGCGGTTAGGTCGACGAAAAGACTATTCTCCCAAGCACATACAGGCGCTGAAGCGCTTCAACGATTACACGCGCAAACTGGCAGAATTACTACCTTTTACAACCGGCAACCGCGAGAGGTTTAAGGCTTTGTCAGCGTCACTGGAGCAGGAAAAGTCGATCCATGCCAAAGGCTGGCTGCTCCAACGCATGAAAATGATAGCAGGGGAATGACCGCCGGTCGTTCCCCTGTACTGATGTTTAGTTCGCTCCCGGAATCAGATAATGATCTCTTCCTCAGTAATGATATCTGCCGGGTCGGGCTCACCGTCACCACCTTTCAGTTGTTTGAGTTGATCGTCTTCGATGGCAGAGCTTTGAAAACGGGCCAGGATAGTGGAAGTGGATGGTTGCTTTTCCATAATGCATAATGGGTTTAGTATCCGCCGGGGAGAAATCCCGGAGAATTGAGGTTAAAAGAAATAAGATGTAGTTGGATAAATACTTCTACCCCCAAAGTGCTGCTGGAGCACCGGTTGAAATAAGGTGGAAATTCCAGATCTACATGTGAGAATGTAAGCCTGCCGGCTTTTGCTTATTTATGCAGAAAAGCTAAAATGGTAACCCGATTTTTATTAATTTTTATTTTTCTAATACACTTTTAATGGTTTGGAAAACGTCGATTCGACCGTAACCTACTTCAGCGTTCCAGAGCCCGTTGGAATTTTTTTGATTATAATTGTAAACGTCAGGGCGAACTTTTTCGGCATTTACTTCGATGAAGTCGCGTACCTCACCAGGCGTGAAATCGGGATTAATGGCCAGGATCAGGGCTGCTAATCCGGCAACAAGTGCACTTGACGCCGAAGTGCCGGTTAGAGGTCTGTTTTCATCAGGATAGGCACAGGTGTTTAACGCATTGATGCCTTTTCCCGGAGCCACCACTGAAATGCCGTTTTGTGCATGGCCACCGTAGTTTGAAATATCGAGCCTTTTATCCTGTCTATGAGTGGCACCAACGGCAACTACCAGTGGATGACTGGCCGGAAAGGCCATAATCGCCTGACCACTATTACCGGCAGCAGCGCATAAAAACACCCTATGCTTTGAATATGCATGCTGAATAGCTTTGTTGATCAAATGCTTATTCCACAACACGGTACCGTCATTTGCACCCTGACCAAAGCTCATATTAATCACTCGAGCCCCAGTCTTGGCAGCATGCAATATTCCTAACGTTACCTCTAGGTCGGTGACCTTACGGAAAGCCACCGGGATGACTGGAAATCCTGCCGCAATACCGGTCGTTCTTTCTGCTGCATATTTTTTACCTGCTGCAATTATCGCACACTGTGTTCCGTGTATCTTTTTACCGCAGATGTCAATGGGCTCTCCAGAAGGCTCCAAAGTTCCCAGGCTGATGCCCGGTAGCAGGTTCAATATCGGATTGCAACAGCCCGTATCTAAAACCGCGATTGGGCTGTTGACCAGGTCAGAAGGTATGATTTGCCAGGCTCCTATCGCTTTTATCTGCCCTATGTGCCAGCCGAAATCCTTTGCTGCATACTTTTGATCCGGAGGTTGTTCATCTCCCAGCATGCAGCTTTGCGGCTTTATTTCATATTCTACCTCGATCCGTTTTGGATAATCATTTATTAATGCCTGCCCGATCTCCAAAGCAGAATGATTTGCCGGTGTTTCGTATAGTTTATATCCGATAAGCCTAAGTAAGGCTGATTTTTCCTTGTTTGTTGAAAGCTGATAGCGGGAAAGAATTTCCTTTTCCAATTGACTTGCCTTATCGGGATCTTTATCGAGATAGCTGATCAACAGGGTATTCGGCAAAACAGCCATATAACTCACCCGACCCGCCTCCGAATATTGATACACCGGAGCTACATAATCCACTATCGTTCCCAACTCAACACTTCCAATCTTATTGATCACATCTTCCCGGGCTGAAATATCGGAAGGTAACTGGATCCATTCTTCAAAGCCGGATTGGTTGAGGGGATGTTTATTATCCTTTGTAAATAATCCTTCCAGACCCAATACTGATAATATATCTTTTTTGTCTATGTTTTCAGTGAATCCGATTAATAATTGCGATTCATCCAGATCGATCTTAAATCCATTGGGGTGTGAAAGTTTGGCAGGGAATAATTGCATTCTGGCAAGATTTACTGGGAATTAATTATTTTTGTACTTTGGCAATAATAAATATGAAGGCTGGTAAAGTTAAGTTATTCCTTCCATTTTTATACGGTATTCTTATCATTGCTTGTCAGCCAAATGATACATACCAGCCGCTGCCGGATCATCTCAGTGCTACGTTTGCGTTGCCCGCCGGGCTTATTGATACCATTCGTTTTTACAAAGCGGAATATTATAAGTGGAATCACGATTTTAGAAAGGCTATTGAAGTTTATCAAAAAATATTGTCTGAAGAGCCGGAACTGGAATCAATAGCAAAACATAGTATAGAAACTCAGATATGGTTTTGTAATTTGATGTATAATACTCCTTCCATTACAGATTCACTGAGCTATGCAAACCTGTATCTATTTACCGATACCGTCGCTAATACGTGCTATAATGGAGATTTGTATTATTGTAAGGCCTTAGAGTATTATCAGCAGCAAGCTTATGACCGCAGTGAGCTTTTGTTTCGAAAGAGCCTAGCAATCTATCGGCGGTGTCTGGGGGTGGACAATTTAAAAACCGTACGCTGTGCCAGTGCATTGGGAATGTCCCTTTACCGGGGCAAGCATCAATTGGACTCGGCGAACTACTATATCAGTAAAGCATATGAGTACATCAAAGTGCATGCTATTATAGCCCCATATACTGCTGAAATATATTATAACAAAGCACAGATGGCTTTGCTTTTTCGCGATTATACTATTGGTGAATATGCATGCCGGCAAGCTATCACGGCCCTACAGGGTAATGCACAACCACGGTCAGACCTGATGTTGGAATACCAACGTATGCTGGCAGAGCATCTGAAATTTTGTGGTAAATATCAACAGGCTGATAGCCTACTTCGTACTATAATTGCCCTTAGCAGGCGTTCGGTAACGTCGCCTTCGTTCGTGGCTTCTTTGTACAAGGATATTTTTTTTATTCAATTACGCTTGTCTGATACCACCGGAGCACTTCAATCTCTGCACGTATTGCAACGAATGGATCGGAAAACGGATAATTTGGGGATCGGTATCGACCGACTGTATGGCAAGTACTATTTTACGACCGGAGCGCACTATAAAGCAATTGAATCCTACCGGAAATTTTTAGCTGATGAATCCAGGCATGCTCAGCAGGATGCCTTAGCTATTAAAGAGGCTTACTGGAATATGGGACAAAGTCTGCAGCAATTACAACGCTTTGACGATGCTTTAGCAGCTATATACAGACTGATCACCTTTCAATCGGGGGCGGTACAACCCGTAGATACCTGGCGAGAACTAATCAGTGAGCAAACTCGTAATACCGTTCATATCAGTTCTTCGTATCATCGTTTTGCCGATATTCTAATGGCAAAATATGAGCATGATCCTACCCGTGAACAAAGCCTGGAGCAGGCCTTTCAGTTGTATTGCATTATCGATACTTTACTTAATGATAAGGTCGATGCCTTTAATGAAGATGCAGCACTGCATGCTGCAAATTATTACAATGCCGACATTTATGCCCATGCTGTACGCACGGCAATTTCGATGTACCAGTTAACCAACGGAAGAACATACCTTAACTGGGCCAATCATTTTATAGAACAGGTCAAATCGCCACTCATGTACCGGGATCTGGTCAATCATCGTGCGGTTCCCTTTTCTGCAGTGCCAAAGCCGCTCATCCAAAGGGAAATACAGTTGAAAGCCAGGATTGACTCCCTGCAAACACATTATCCAGGTCTGAATAGCAACCATATAGAGCAATTATTAGCCGCTTTTTCTCAGATCGAAGACATTTATGAGACCTATAGGCAAAAATACCCTGAATTTTATTCCGCCAAATTGGCTGCCGGTGCCGTAGACCTCGAGCGCATACAGGCTCAACTCAAAGGGAAAAAAGAGAGCATCCTGCAATTTCATGTTAGCGATCACGCCATACAGGCATTACTTATTCAGTGGGATACCATCATTGCGAAGACGCTTGAAAAACCTCCTCATTTCACACGGCAGATTGAAAGCTTTAAGCGATTGTTAAGAACGCCGCAATATGATTATAAGAAGGAGGATCTTTTGGAATTCAACGATTTAGCGCATATTATTTACCAGGTAACAATCCAACCCTTTTTCACCGATATTTCCCGCTTCCCCAACCTGACTATTCTTCCCCACGGCGAATTGCACGAAATGCCTTTTGAAGTTCTCACCCTGACTACGGATAAGCAGATCGATCATTTGTCGTTTTCTCACCTGGACTATTTGTTAAAGGCAGTAAATATCCGCTATGCCTATTCGCTCAAGTCTTATCTTCAGCATGATTTGGATCAGGCGGTATTTAAAGTTACCGATAAAGGAGCCGCCTTCGCTTTTTCCAAACGAGAACTAAAGAGCGCCGAAAAAGAAGTTCTTGCCTCTAGGACCGGGCTTTTAACGGATCTACCTTATTCCGCGGAGGAGATCGGGTATGTTCGACGCTTTTTTCCAAATACAGTACTTTCTTATTATACCGATGCTACCAAATCTTCTTTTCAAAAGGCGGTTCAGTCAGATTTTACTATCCTACACCTGGCAGTTCATGCTGATTCGGATGAAAACAACAGGTTGAAGAACGCGCTCTATCTTAGGTCGGAAGATACCGGTTATGATACCCTTTGGATGTATGAGATCGTAAGATTACCTATGACCACCAGGCTGGTCGTACTTTCTGCCTGCGAGACCGGTTTGGGAGAACAAAAAAATGGTGAAGGCGTTTATAGCCTTTCTCGTGCTTTTCTGATTTCCGGCGCAGAAACGGTAATGAGTACATTTTGGAGCATAAATGATAAGTCGACTTCAATGCTCATGGAGCACTTCTATGAATTTCTCGTTGATAGCACCCCAGTGGAAGCACTTCAAAAAGCCAAAAAAGTTTACTTGGAACAAATGCCGGCTATACAGACCCATCCGGCGCTCTGGGCGGGGATGGTTTGTTTTGAAGGCTAGTTAAGAACAGGGCCCCTGCCTGTTGCTACTCATTTCATCGTCTATGATCAGACGGATATGTTTGACGACCATTACCCCGAGAATATTATCGTAATACGGAGGGGAATATCCACCGATCAGGACATCGTGATCAGACTTCGTGAACTTTTCCAGGATACAGTTAATTTCCCTTTTATTTTCAAAGGCGTAATAGCAGGTCATGCCATTGGAAAAAATGATGGGAAAGAAATAATGGTGATTGAACTTGAAGAACAGGTTTCGGGTATTTAGTTTGTCCTTATTCCCGGAAGAATAACCCAGTAGATTACTACAGGCCGTGGCGCACAGGTCCGGCCCCTGGCCCAAAAAGATGTCATCCCGATAGCTCTTAAATATTGCTCCTTCGTGCAGGGATTTATCATTCATCACCTTTTTTCGGGCCTGTCCGTCCTCTTTATCCACTGGTAGGGTCTCAAACCGAACAGCAAAGAAAGCTGTGAAATGTTTTTCCAATCGTTCCTTTGGGGTATCAACTTCTTCTACTACAGTTCCGCTTTCATCAACAACTATCGGTTGGAAAAAACTGGGAATAGTAAGCAGTATTTTTGTAAAGGTATATGGCTTTTTAGGATCAAGCAGACCATCAATTTTATTGCCTTTATCGTCTATCCAATCGAAGTAAAAGTAGGGCTGGCCATCTACCTGCAATGCCTGGAGCCAACTTGGGATTGTTTTAAGGTCCTGATTAGGCAAATTTGCCGGATCTACCAGGATAATATTCTTTTCAATGGCATATAAGTTGTGTGGGAAAATCATGGAGTCAGTTGTTTTATGTTAAAACTGGAAAAATATGTATTCGATCATTAATAGCAGATTAAAGCAAAAGTAACCTAAGTTAAAGGTGTTTATTTTTCCAAGCTGTTTAACAGATCTCTGGCTGACTCATAAATATCACTAGCTTCGGGGCTGATCCGGTTCAGATCTTGGCGGGCAGCTTGCCGATCGCCGATGAGAACATAAGCCAGGGCGCGATAGTAGTATAGGTAGTCACTGTTTACACTTGGGCCGTTTTGCTCTAAGTAGCCGTCAAATGCATCAATTGCTTCATAAGGTTTGATAGCTCCCAATAAGATTACTCCACGGTAATACATAAGCATGGGGTCGCCGGTTTCTTTCTCAAGTACGCGAAGTTGTTCGGTGGCTTGCTGGTATTGCTGATTGGAGATATTTTTGATGATATCTCCCCAGCGATCTTCATCTCCTGCTCTTCTGATAGCAGGGTTTTTCAGGATATCAGGAATGTCAAAATGGGCCTGAAAAAGCACTTTATTTTCGGCTACGGGTTGAAATTGATTTTGAGTGAATGTCGGTTTTGAGAAAATCAAATAAAGAAGAAAAGTCAGGATCAGGCCAATGAAAATAGCGGGTAAAAGCCATTTCCTTTTTTCCTTTTGTGCCGGCATCGAACTGGTAAGATGCCCGAAAACCTCAGCTTTTAAGCCTTCGATGAGATGCTTATCAAAATCCTGATCGACGGCCTTGTCGTTTTCTTCTTTCTCGTTCGTTCCCTGGTTGGATTTGTACGGTGGAGTTTCCAGATCAGGATCAACGCTGGGATGGACTTTTTCAATGTACCGGAGTTGCTCTTCAATTTTTATACGCACACTTTTTCCCATTCCTTCCCGCAACAATTTCAATTCTTCCACCAATTGCTTTAATTCCGGTTCCAGTTTTATGCGCTGCTCAAAGAAGGTAAGTTGCTCTTTATTCAATTCGCCGCTTAAATAGGCTTCTGCCTGTCCGATGTATTCCGATATTTTATCCATTTCAACTTTTTTAAGGCTCGGCAAATAACTTACGAAGTTGATGCAGACATTTCAATTTCAGATTTTTGGCCGTTGAGGCGTTTTTATAATCTAATAGTCGGGCAATATCTTGCATTGGCGTTTTCAGGACTATTGCATGCGTGAGTAATTGACGGCACTTTTCACCTAGTTTATTAAAAGCGATCTCTGCCTGATTGATCTTCCTTTCCCGTTCCTCATTAGTGCTGGTTTGCTCTTCAACAGTGAACTCATCATAAGAATCAGGGAGCTTGATGATGAAATTAAGTTGCCGGGCTCTTTCCCTGGCTTTATTTTTAGCAATTGCGAATAAATATGACTTAGCATTTGACTCTTTCTCAAAATCAGGAAGCTCATCTGTTACTGCTTTCTGGATGAATATGGCAAATGCCTGCTGGGCTAATTCTTTTGCTTCTTCGAGCTGAAGGCCAAAATATTTGATGAGCCATTTGAAAAGTGATTCTCGATGTCTTAAGTAAAATGATTCTATCGTCGATGGAGTGTACTGGATATTCCTGGTGTGTTTTTTCTCATTTAGCATCAAACGCAAAATATGACTCTGAAGATAATTCACAATTTATTAATATTAACTGAAAACAGGATAATGTTTTTTGAAAAAGTCGCTGTAAATGGGGCTCATCTTATTATTCCATAATTAATGGTATGACACTATTTGGAAGAGAGATTAGGGTGTGATCAACCGGAGAGTATGCTTCGCTTGTGACAAATAACATATTTTGAATATATATTGGCGAAGAAAATGGCGGATTATTTCCAAACCGTTCCCGTGTTGATATAGTAGGTTCGAGGGAGGAAGGAACTTTTGAAATATTTAAGATCAATGTTCTTCTCTTAAACAGAAGATAGCAAATGTTTTGAAAAAAATGACGAGAAAAAAAAGTGCTCAATTTCAATAATCGAGCACGTTGCTTAAACAGTAAAAAATAAAGGAACTCAATCCATTGATTTTTGGAGTTATGGGAGTGGGGTTTATATAAAAAATAAAGGGGAACTGCAGAGATGGAGCTGGGGATTATGGGGCCAGTATTTATTTCCGAAAGCGAACTTTAATAACCTTTTAACCATTCTTTGGGGGGGGGGAATAAACCGGACATAATCAAATTGGTTTGATTATGGAGGAAAGTGCTTCACAAATTGCAAGGTAGTGATTCATTAGACAGTGCATGCCGATCTCTCGCTGAGTAACCCAAATGAATGTACGAATGGCCGGATCTGTTGAATAAGTCGAAAAAATAACAAATGGGGGATCATTTCCTCTTTTAGTGCTTTGGATGAACTGGAAGCACTGCTGGCAAACGCCCCCTTTTGATCCGATTACCTAAATTATCAGAACCAACAATCACGAGACGGTTTTTGATCATTACCTATTAGTACTCAGCTCGGGTTCAAAAAATCCTCTTCAAAATTTGATATGAAATCGTGGATATATTTTTTGTTCCTGTTCTTGGATTTCAAGACCAAATAGTGTTCTCTCTTTAAGCCGTTCTTACCAATACGCTTAAAACCCAACTCTTCAGAGAGTTTAAAGGATTGCAGTTGCCATTTCGGAGCGCACATAATGCCCATATTTGCGGCGACCATTTGCAAGGATAATTCGGTATACGGAATGGCTGATATTTTCTTAGGATTGATCCTATGTAGCCTTAAAAATTCGCGTACACCCAGACACCCTCCATTGGAAAGGAGTTAATCAGCAAATGTACATTGGAAAAGCTTCCTGCCTCCAAATAATCTTCATTGTTGAGTTTGTTTTCTTTGTGCATTACCGCAAAGATCTCATCCTCGAATACTTTAATGCTTGTCAATACTTCATCTTCTGGTTTGGTAGTAACTATGGCTATATCAATTTCGTCTGAAAGCACTTGAGACACGGTTTGGTGAGTGGCTCCCAAACTCAATTCAATATCTATTTCAGGGTATAAGATCCCCATCTTTTGTATAAATGATGGAATAGTATGGAAGAAAGACTGACATTCGGCGCTTAACTTTATCGAACCCTTTGAGCCTTCTTTAATATCCTTGATCTTATTAAAGCCTTCATCTATGGAACTGAACAGTTTATTGGCCAATTTGTAAAGTTCAGTACCTTCCTGAGTAAGTTCCCATTGGTTTCTGGTCCGGTGAAAGACCTTAAAACCCAGCCGTTCTTCCAGATCTCGTAACTGATGGCTTAAGGCCGATTGGGTAAGGAACAATCGCTCGGTAGAATTGGCGATACTCCCTTCTTCAGCAATAGTTTTGATCAATCTAAAATATTTCAATTCCATAGCACCAAAGATACGATGTAAGACAGAGAGTTGCAGTTGAAATATTTTCAACTATACTGAGTAAACCCTTCAATTAACTTTCTGGTCTAAAGCTAGTTATGAGCATAATTTTGGCAAAAATAACTTTGACAACATTATGCGAAAATCAAAAACCATAGTATTGGCCCTGTTTCTTGCACCTTTGTATCTATTATCACAAGGTGGTCAGGATGTTTCAAAAAAAACATATCATACCGCTAGGATTCCCGAAACAGAACTCCCAAATATCGATGGTATCTTAGATGATAGTTTTTGGTTGCAAGATGAAGGGTGGGAATTCCATTTTATACAACGTGAACCATTAGAAAATGCGTCCCCCTCCCAAGAGACCGGATTTAAGATCGGTTACGATTCCAAGCATCTTTATGTAGGCATTAAAAATTTCGATTCAAATCCAGAAACCATCAACAACTGGATGTCCAGGCGCGATGGTTTTGAAGGAGATTGGGTAGGCATAATTATTGATAGCCATCGGGATCTACGTTCTGCATTTTCATTTACGGTCACAGCAGCCGGTGTTAAAGGCGATAATATGATTACGATGAACGGCAAAAGTGAAGACCTGACATGGAATCCAATCTGGTATGCCAAAAGTACTATCAATGATCAGGGCTGGGAGGCAGAGCTAAAAATACCTTTGAGTCAATTGCGATTTGGGAATGATCAAGATCAAATTTGGGGCCTGCAAGTCGTGCGGAAATATTTTAACAATAATGAAATTGATGTTTGGCAACGTATCCCCCTTGATGCTTCGGGTTGGGTGAGCGAATTTGGAGAGCTACATGGTCTGCATGATATAAAACCGCAAAAACAGTTTGAGATACAGCCATTTGTTGTGACATCACTGAAAACTTTCGAAAAAGAACCCGATAATCCATACAAGGATAAAAACCTGACCTCCATCAATGCTGGTATAGATGGTAAGATCGGCCTTTCCAATGACCTTACTCTTGATTTTACCATAAATCCCGACTTTGGGCAGGTAGAAGCGGACCCTGCCGCCATTGCTTTGGATGGGTTTCAGTTATTTTTCGAAGAACGGCGTCCATTTTTTGTGGAGAACAAAAACATTTTTAACTATCAATTCTCTAATCCGATCATTGGTGGCCCCTTTAGTAGTGATAATCTATTCTACTCAAGACGCATTGGCAGAAGCCCGCAGGGAACTGCCCAGGTTTCGGACGGCGAATCCGCCGACGCACCGGAACGGACCACCATATTGGGGGCGGTTAAATTTAGCGGCAAGATCGAAAACGGTCTTTCTGTTGGAATCATGGAAAGTATTGCCGGAAAAGAACACATTAAGATCAATAATGGGGACAGTGAAAGAAAACAACTGATAGAACCACTTACCAATTATTTTGTGGCCCGTGTCCAAAAAGATCTTAACAATAAGAATACTTTTTTGGGAGGCATTGTCACCTCAACTATTAGACAGCTTGATGAAACTTCTGATTTTTTACATAGATCCGCTTCTACCCTTGGTTTGGATTTTACACATCAGTGGAAGGCCAGGACCTGGTATTTGGGAGCCAATTTGGTTATGAGTCACATTGAAGGTAGTGCATCTTCAATTTTAAGAACACAGCGATCTATTGCCCATTTATTTCAAAGACCCGATGCAGCGTATGTAAATGAAGACCGGAATAAAACATCGATCACAGGGACCGGCGGTGATATTAGATTTGGTAAAGCAGGCCTGGGACATTTTAAGTTTGAAACGGGGATCACCTGGCGCTCACCGGAATTGGAATTGAACGATCTCGGATTTATGAGAGAAGCTGATGATATTCAAAATTATACCGGAGTTACTTACCGCTCCTTACAACCTTTTGGATGGTTTAGAAAAGCATCGATCGGATATAAGCATTGGCTTAAGTGGGATTTTGGGGGGAACTTGAATTACATAGACTGGGATGTAGAAGCCACCGGAACTTTCCATAATAACTCGAACGCTACTATCGGTTTTTTTCAACAACCACACATCTATTCTAAATCCCTCCTACAAGGCGGACCACGAGTTTATCTGCCAGATCAGTATGGAGCCTGGTGG
>JAGQXH010000480.1 GCA_020436695.1 Lewinella sp.
CCAATGTGCGTGTTTACGGTGATAATCTTTGATGAAAGCTACGATCTCCCGCGACCATACCAGTATGGTGTCGATGCCGGGCATTTCTTCATGGCCCCGCAGGAAATAGTCCCTTTCCTGGGCAGTAAAAGTTTTATGAACGCCACCCGGTACGGCAGTGATACCGTGGATCTTCTTACCGGCGACGGCCTTGATCAATTCCTGGCCAAACTTGCGCATCAGTATACCCTTGCGGGCCAGGGCACGGTCCTCGATCGCTACCTGCACCACATTGCGTCGCTCACGAGGGGCATCCAGGCCGAAAAGCAGATCAGGAGCCGCCAGATAAAAGAAATGTAAGGCGTGTGATTGCAGCAGTTGTGCATAATGTAACAGACGACGCAATTTGGCAGCCGCAGGTGGCAGATCTTCCGGGTCCACCCCCACGATCTGATCGATTGCCTTGGCTGCAGCTAAATGATGACTAACCGGACAAATACCACAGAGCCGCTGCACCAATACCGGTGCTTCCCAATAGGGATGTCCCTGAATAAAGCGTTCGAACCCGCGAAATTCCACAATATGAAATCGGGCTTCTTCCACCCGTCCAGCTTCATCCAGATGAATGCTGACGCGGCCGTGTCCTTCCACGCGGGTAACCGGATCAATCACTATTTTTTGTGCCATAATACGATCAATTGAATAATGCCAGGATTCAGCCCTACCTCCGGAAAGGCAAGCTGTTTTAATCATATTTAAAATCAGAGTACAGTATTGAGTATTCTTCGTTGAAGAGGATGTTCTTCACCATCGTCCAAATGTGATTGGCCGAAGGTGGACAACCCGGGATGAAGTAATCGATCCGGACGATCTCATGACAGGCATAGACCTTATCCAGTATCTTGGGGATATTTTCATCGGCCGGGATGATCTTTTCGTCATTCTCGCTGGTGATGGAATAGAGATAAGCCTCTTCCAGGCATTCTTCCAGGGGTACATTATTGCGCAGTGCGGGCAGCCCGCCGTAGATGGCGCATTCTCCCACACAGACCAATACATCGCACATTTTGCGGAATTCCCGGAGTACCTCGATATTATCACTATTGCAGCAGCCTCCTTCGATCAGGCCGATATCGGCCCTTCGGGAAAACTGTTTAATATCATTGATGGGAGATTTATCGAATTCTACCAGTTCGATCAAGTCGAGCAGCCCCGTATCAATATCCAGCATCGACATGTGACAGCCAAAGCAGCCGGCCAGTGAAGTAGTAGCTACCACCTTTTTCCCGGTTCTTCCACTAACATTGCCATTGTCATTGCCATTGTCATTGCCATTGTCATTGCCATTGTCATTGCCATTGTCATTGCCATTGCTATTGCCATTGCTATTGTCATTGTCGTGCGGAACATAAGTAGCGTCCATATCCATATCGTATTTGCGATCACCGAAGGGGCGGGTCATACTTTCGCCGCGCACAATGATGGCGCCCACCGGGCAGATATGCATGGCGCGAACGGCCTGCTCCCTACTGAGTTTGGCTTCCTGTTCGTAATCGACGGCGATATGGGTACGGTTGCCCCGGTCACTGGACGTAAATACCCGGTGTCCGTCATCCGTCAGCACTTCTTCAATGCACCGGCGGCACAGCACACAGCGATTGTGCTCCAGGATCATCCGCTTGGGATTAAAGTCGATGATGTGATCCTTGAAAAGGTGAGGGAAACGGGTGTGCCGGATACCCGCCCGGTAGGCCAGGTGCTGCAGATCGCAGTCGCCGCTCTTTTCACAGGCCGGGCAAAAGTGATTGCCTTCCGCAAAGATCATCTCCACGACGGCTTTGCGACTTTCGCGCAATGCCGGTGTATCCACTTCAATATTCATTCCCTCCTGGACTTTCACCAGACAGGCCGCCCGGGCTTTCCCATCAACCTTCACGGAACATACCCGGCAGGTAGCCAGTGGCGGATCGATATGCGGATAATAACACAGGGAAGGAATGAAAATGCCATTCTTCTCCGCTACCTGTACCAGGTTTTCTCCTTTTCGGGCCCGTATTTCCCGACCGTCAATATTGCAGCTTACAATATCCATCAGCGCTGTTTTTTAGTGATCTGATCATAGGCCGCCGTAGCATCTTCCAGGTTGAACTGCCGCAGCAACTGAGCATCATCAACACTGGTAATACCATCAAAGTAATCCGGAAAGCGTTCGATGGCCTGGATGATGGAATTAGGTGCCGTCTGGCCCAGACCGCAGCGACTGGCGGCACGCATCATGGCTGCCCAATCGTGTAATTGCTCCAGATCGGATCGATCCGCCAGTTTTTGTTGCAGCCGGCGTAGTTGCCGGCTGAGAATGAAATTCCCACCACGGCAGGGCGTGCAGATACCACAGGATTCATGCATGAAGAAACGGTTATAATTGCGCAGGATGCGGAGTAGATCCCGATCTTTATTAAAGATCATCACCGACCCGCCGCAGCGAAGATCATCCGGACTGATCCGCCGGTCGGAGTAAGAGGTAGGCACCAGTTCTCCGGACGGGCCACCCAATTGCACCGCCAGGGTGTCACGGGCACCGCAACGCTCCAACAATTCACCCAGCGGCATACCCCATTCGATCTCATAGATACCCGGCGCATCGCAATCACCGGCCACGGAAAGGAGCTTGTTGCCCGGCGCGGTAGCCGTCCCATTGCGGGTAAAATGATCCGTACCTAGTTCCAGGATGCGGGATGCCGCCGTAAAGCTTTCCACATTATTGACCACCGTAGGTTGTTGATGCAATCCTCTTTCGGTCGGGAAGTGGAGTTTGGGCCGGGGTTCGCCGCGTTGCCCCTCCATGGATTGGAGCAGGGCAGTTTCTTCTCCACAGACATAAGCTCCGGCACCTAACTGGATCTCAATGTCAAAATCAAAACCCTGAAGGCCGAGGATACGCCGCCCCAGGAAACCGGCTTTGCGGAAGGACGCGATCTCCTGCATCAGGCGTTTACACAGATAGCGGTATTCAGCCCGAAGATAAATGTAGCCCTTCTGGGCTCCGGTGACGAAGGCAGCCAGTAACATCCCTTCCAGAAGCAACCCGGGCATAGTCTGCATAAGTACCCGGTCTTTAAAAGTGCCCGGTTCTCCCTCGTCAGCATTACAGACGATGTATTTCTCGATACTATTCTGTTCCCGGCAGCTTTGCCACTTCAGGTGAACGGGAAAAAAGGCTCCGCCCATGCCCAGTAGTTTTGCCTTTTTCAGTTCTTCCAGTACGGCCTCGGGGCCGATGACCAGCGCGCGTCGCAACGCAACGCCTTCCTGATAGGGGCGGAAAAATACGGTTCGGCCATCGGGCGGAAAATACTGGATATTCGTAACCGGTTGATCACAAATGGCCTCAACGGAAAGTCCGGCTTTTAGGTTTTGCACGATCTGATGCACCTTTTGGGGGGTAAGTTTTACGAAGGGATGCAGATCGATCAGTGCCGCCGGTTCTTGGTCAGAGAGCCCTATACAGGCAGTTTCGAAAAAGCCGAAAGTGCCGGTCGGGTCAACCTGCCCGAGCCGAGCACCTGTAGCGGTCTCGAATGCCTCTCTGATCTTGGAGAATCCCGCAAATTTGGTAAGGATACTGTTGTTGAGATAGATCTGGTGTTTCCCACCGGGCTTTCTGAGGAAGAAATGATAAAAAGAGATCACTCCTTCGATCTCGACTCTGGATACATTCAATTGCCGCGCCAGATCAGCTACGGCATGATCGGGGATGTAGCCATTTCTGTCCTGATAAAACCATAGGGCATTAAGCAATTGCGACCGGTGTTGGATCTGGTAAGTTGAGGGCATGATCTGGGCATTTTATCAAAAGATAACAGTGAAAATCATTGCACTGATCTTCAACTTCATCCTTAAATATATGGCTCGTTCATTTAATATCTACCCAGGCAAATCACTAATAGCTATGATATTGGTCAGTGTTTTTTAATCGTTAAAAATAAAAAAACCATAGCCGCCGGGATCCCGGACGATGATATTATCGACTATGCCTTCTTTGTTGAAATGGGTGATCTCCTCCGTGATCGGAATGCCCGCTTCCCGGATCTTTTTGATCACTGCCGGGTTATTGCCTCCGTTAAAAAAAGTTAGTGATGGATTGTAAAACAAATGCGGGCAGGTGTTGGGCTGCATGAAACTCACGGTAAAGCCGTTCTCATTTTGATAACCGACCCAGCCCTGGTCTACGGAACCCATGCTGAGGGTAAAACCCAGGGCTTCCCAAATAGCTGTCGAGCGTTTCAGGTCGGTACTTTCCAGGCTGAGCCCTGCAAAATTACCGAGGGTGGAAGCGGACGCGCCTTCCGGCTCGACCTTCCATTCGGATACTCCTTTGATCAGATAGATCCAGACATTGCTGGGATCTGCCAGCAGATAGCCGTCCCCGGTGGTGTGAACATTGGTCAGCTTTTCCAGCCGATTTACGGCGTCTTCCCAGGAATCGGCGAATAATTTGACGCCGGCCCGGGCAAAACGTTCGGGATTGATCTCGATCAGAAAATTTCCGTCGGTTACCATTCCGAACGGTTCCCGTTGTAGTATCTGGAAGTTTAGGCGCTGGTAAAAATCCAGGCTTTGAGCCAGATCAGGAGTTGGGGTATGAATGAAGCTTTGCATGGGTGATTTGTTTATTATTGGTAGGGAGTTAATTCCGATAGTCCAAGGCCGGTTTACGATCTCCCAGCAGGGGTTCGTATTTGAAATCTTCGCCGCGATATTGCAACCATTCTTCCCGGGCTTTTTTGATCAGTTCTCCGTCGTTGTACAGGTCCATGGCCGTGGCAGCCAGTGTTTTGGCGGCAACCAGCATTCCTTTCTTCCCAATCGTACCGCCGGCACAGGCTACTGCCTGCCAGGAGTGCGCCGGGGTGCCGGGTACGTAAGTGGCAGTGCCCAGACCTACCGTTGGGACTACCCAACTGACGTCCCCAACATCAGTGGAACCGCCGCCGCTTGCACTTCGGATCACCTCAAAAGGACGAATACTTTCTGCGCTTTTGATATCCGGTACCTTATCCTGATTGGTGAAGGTAGCCTGCAGCGTTTTGGCGAATTCCATTTCTTTTTCATCATAAGTTACCCCACCCACGGTCTGCAGGTTGGCGTACATCAATTGGCCGAGAGCTTCCACCGGCAGCAGATTATACACGCCGCTCATGATCTCATAATCCATTTCGGTTTCCGTACCTATAGCCGCCCCTTCGGCTACTTTTACCAGTCGCTTAAAAATGCTTTTGACCTGGGCCATATCCGGATGCCGGACATAGTAGTATACTTCGGCAAAGTTGGGAACTACGTTGGGTGCATCACCGCCGGCCGTTATGATATAATGGATCCGGGTCTCCTGCGGCACGTGCTCGCGCATCATATTGACCATATCGTCCATGGCTTCCACGCCATCCAGCGCCGAGCGGCCGTCCCAGGGGGAAGCGGCGGCGTGGGCGGAAATGCCATGAAAACGGAACTTGGCGGTGGTATTAGCCAGAGAACTGCGGGCACTGGCGGAATTGCTGTTTCCCGGATGCCAGTGTAATACTACGTCCACATCATCGAAAAGGCCGGCACGCACCATATACACTTTGCCGGAGCCGCCTTCTTCGGCCGGTGTACCGAATACTTTCACGGTTCCCTTAAAGGTGCCGGCAGTCAGTTGCTCTTTCACTGCAATGGCGGCAGCGACGGAGCCAACTCCGAACAGGTTATGACCACAACCATGGCCGGAAGTCCGGCTCTCATCCTTAAGCGGTTCGGGAGTGGCCTGTTGCGACAGTCCAGGCAGGGCATCAAATTCGGCCAGGATGCCGATCACCGGCTTGCCGCTGCCATAGGTGGCTACAAAAGCAGTAGGTATTTCCGCTACACCGGCTTCTACGGTAAATCCGGCTTCTTTTAGCTTATGCTGGAGCAACTCCGAACTTTTGTATTCCTGATAGCCAACCTCGGCGTAGTTCCAGATCTCCTGGGCCATTTCGCCGTAGCCTTTAAATCCGGATTCGATTTGATCAAAGCTTTTCTCCTTAAGTGAGCTGAGTTGATCTTCGCTGTATTGCTGGGCCAGTAAACCCAACGGAAGTAATAGGAACAGTACCCATATGGGTTGAAGTAAATAACGCATATTTGGGTTATTGCAATAGTTGGTGAATGAATGTGATCTTCCAACGCAATATACCATTATAATGCAAAGACCTGCCGGTTTTTCAAGCAAACCAACGAATTGAATTAATCGATATACTACCCTTTGAGATCGGATCTGATCAATACTCACCGGTAATCTTGCTATGCTTGGAGTACAAGGTAGCCTTCTTCTAAAATTGGGTGATCAGTATACCGGCCTGAACACCTCATGGTATCATCTCATATTCTCCATTTCAGTTGAGAGCTCATCAAAAACTGCCGTATAATTCTCATTGTTGGGGTGCCGCATGATCAGCTCTTTGCACAATTTATAGGCTTTCCTGATCTTTCCCTTTTCTTTGGCTTTCCTCATATCTGTTTCCAATTTCTCGCTGCTTTTGCAATCGCTGGCCGGCCCGACTACTGAAGTGACACCCACCATTACATCTCCTTTTATATCCACATCCTCCATTTTGAAACCAAAACTGATGATCAAAGGGGTATTTAAAGAAACGGGCTTCCATTTCTTCTTGTTCAGCGAGCCTATTGCATCAGTGACCGCCCGATTC
>JAGQXH010000481.1 GCA_020436695.1 Lewinella sp.
ATCAAAAGGCGCTTGTGATCTTCCAGGAAGTAAAGGATCACGATGCATTGGCGCTTTTATACAATAATCTGGGGGGATTGCTTAAGGCGCAGGAAAAATACAAACAGGCAATAGACAATTATAAACAAGGCCTCAGTTATACTGGACTTTCTGCTGATGTAAACACAAAAGCCAATTTATATTTCAACCTGAGTGAAACCTACGCGGCCGTCGGTGTTGCTGATTCGGCCATATTGTATTCCACTAAATACACCTTATACAATGACACAATAGCTGACGCCTATCGCGACGCCATGAACGCACGGTACAATTTAGCCATCGCCGAAAATGAAATTCAGAGGCTCAATCTTGAGCAAATAGAAGAAAAACGGAAAAGAATGGAATTTTATGGTTCGGTTGCATTTGGAGTCAGCTGGTTGTTATTGGGCCTGGCGGTAATGGGCTACTATCTCAATCGACAACGACGCAGGCTGGTCGAGCAACAATCAATACTGTCCCAACAACGTGTACTCGAGCTTGTTCGGGAAAAAGAACTGGAAACGAATTATGCTTTGATGCAAGGCGTGGAAACGACCCGCAAGAAGATCGGCCGGGAATTACACGATAGCATCGGTAGTATGCTGTCGATCGCTAAAGTCTATTTTACCTCTTTTAATGAGAAAGTGTCTAACATCCAGGAAGAAAACCGCCAACAATATCAAAAGGCGAATGATTTGCTGGATGATGCCTGTGAAAAAGTGCGTCAGATCTCGCATGAGATGACCTCGGCAATTCTGGTGCAATTCGGATTGAAAACCCAATTGGAAGCATTAGCCGATACCCTGCGCGGCACCGGTTTTTTACAGGTGGAACTGTCTACTTACGGGTTGACAAAAAGACTGGATACGCAAACGGAGATTAATATTTATCGCATTATACAGGAATTGACCAGTAACGTGATTAAACACGCTCAGGCGAAAAAGATCAGTATTCAGGTCAATCGATTTGATGAAATGATCAATGTGATGGTGGAAGATAACGGCGTCGGATTTGATGTAGAGGGTGCCAAAACCTCCGGCGACGGCATCGGGCTGAAGAATGTGGCTGCTCGCGTACATGGATTGGAAGGCACTATTCGTTATGATTCCTCTCCGGGTAAAGGTACTTCTGTGACGGTCGATATTCCCATATCAGATGATCCGCCTCTAAGTATCGACAACAGCTAACAGGTGGGGTAGTTAATTCCTCCTCCAAGGGTTTAAAAATTGGATTTATGGAAACAATTAAAGTGCTCATTGCAGATGATCACCAGATCGTGATCGACGGTATACTTTCGTTTTTGCGGGAGGAAGAAGGAATTGAAATTGTCCATACGGCCAATAACGGAAGAGAAGTGCTGGAAAAGTTACAACAGGAAGAAGTTGATGTAGTTATCCTCGATATAAATATGCCCAAGATGGATGGACTGGAAGCTGCCCGTACTATCCTTCAGACCTATTCTAAAACGAAAATTTTGCTTTTAACCATGTTTGGTGAAAGCCAGTATATTGTCAATGCGTTGAAAGTTGGAGTACACGGATATGTGATGAAAGAAAAAAGTAAAGAATATCTGGTAGGCGCCATTTATTCTGTTTACCGGGGGGCCAGTTATTGGTCGCCCGAGATACTGGCCCGGATCTC
Organism: Lewinella sp.; assembly: GCA_020436695.1. Classification (GTDB taxonomy): domain Bacteria; phylum Bacteroidota; class Bacteroidia; order Chitinophagales; family Saprospiraceae; genus Flavilitoribacter. Next base: position 1,660 of record JAGQXH010000481.1, read on the forward strand.
GGATGTAACAAACTCCTTTTCGGAATTGCAGGAAGAGCCGCTAGCCTTTACCGAGAGAGAACATGAATTGCTCTGCATGATGGTGGCCTTTCCCGGGTATACCAGTGATGAGATCGGTCGGGAGTTTAATATTGCCAGCGTAACGGTAGACACGCATATCCGAAATATGAAAAATAAGATAAAAGTCAAGAAACGCAGCGAATTGATCATGTATGCTATTAAGAATGGGGTATGTGAAGAATAGGTGATTGGTGCGTATGTATCTTCGTGCTCTTCTCCCGTTTCGGTCTTACTCCACTAGAATATATTGTATGGGGTGTACGTTAATACAGGGCTAGATTCCGTAATTCATCCCATTTTTTTATGAGCAGATTTTCACTATCCTTTTTATTACTGCTGCATCTTTCCGTAGCCTTCACACAGTCTCGTAGGGCCGTATTGCCGATCATTTCACAGGCAGGACAGGCACGTTGGGCCTCGTCCATTCAAGCAGTTCCGCTGGATGATCCCACGCCGTTTCTGGCCTATTTTCTTAAATGGGAAGGAGACGTAGACGAACTGATGATCCGCTTTTCTCCCGACGGCGAACAATGGTCGGACTGGCAATTGATGCCACGCGATGAACACAGCCCGGAATTGCCCGTCAGTACCCTGGGCATTACGGCAGCAACGGACCGTTTTTTTCAGGTAAAAGGAAATGCGGGTACCGGCAACTCATACCGGCTGGAATGTCATTTTTACAGCCCGGGACCCAGCGATGCCACCCGCGAGCAACCGGTAACGGCGGGGCAGGGGCGTAGTTGTGACGATCTTATGCCGGCAGTGATCCGGCGGACGGAATGGTGCCCGAATGGCGACTGTGCTGAACATCCTGATCCTGCTTTCGCACCGGTTACCCATCTGGTGATCCATCATTCAGCGGGTACCAATGTGGCAAGCGACTGGGCAGCCATCGTGCGGGCCATCTGGGATCTGCACGTCAACGGCAACGGCTGGTCGGATATCGGATACAACTGGTTGATCGATCCGGATGGGCGCATCTATGAAGGGCGCAGTAATGATGCGATCGGAGCACATTTCTGTGCTAAGAATACCGGTACGATCGGTGTTTGTGTAATGGGAGATTTTACCAATGAGCCGCCAAAAGGTGCTGCGGTGGAATCCTTGGTCGATCTGCTATCCTGGAAAGCCTGCTCCTACGATATCGATCCGCTGGGAGAGACCTATCATGCTTCTTCTGCTGAGATCCTGCCCAATATCATTGGTCATCGCGATGGCTGCAGTACGGCCTGCCCGGGGGATATGTTCTATCCCTTATTGCCTGCAGTCCGGGATGCGGTAGCAACGGGGCCGCCGACGGCCGTTAGACAAAAGGAACAGCGCATTGAGCTGAAGGTGTTCCCTAATCCATCGCATGGGACGTTCCAGCTTGAACTTTCAGAAGACTTCCCGCAAGAATGTTATCTGAATATTTATGATCTGCTGGGCAGACGAATAAGTGGTCCGTTGAAGCTGCAAAATGGTAGCGCAGAAACCCAATTGGTCCAATTGCCGAAAGATCTTTCAAGCGGAAATTACCGGCTTGTACTCCGCGATCAAAATCGTATAATAGGCATTAAGGGACTGAAGGTTTTCTAGGCTCAGCTTATTCATTTAACATTGTGAATATCTTGATCTGTATGGATTTTCTCCCTTGAAACCGGGATGCCTGGTTAAACCTTACGTTAATTTATTATTTTAGGACATCATTTGTTGAAAAATCAAAAACGCGATGTCTAAAAATCTCTCTGTAAGCCTACTTGTTTGTTTTGTCACGCTATCTATCAACCTTTCACTCCGTGCACAGGTGGAATTCAGAAAGGGCTATTATATTGATCTGGACGATAAACGTGTAGACGGTCTGATAAAAGACCAGGACTGGAAGGATAATCCGGAAGCTTTCATCTACAAATTCAAGGCTGATTCCGATCCGCAAAAAATGGATATAAACCGGGTGAATGAATTTGGGTTTGAAGATGGCCCAAAATTTCTTGCGGTGACGGTTAAGATCGATCGGACGAGCGATCTGGTAAATGATCTGACCCTGGGTAGAAATCCGACTTTTCAGATTGAACGGCTTTTTTTAAAGGTCCTGGTGGAAGGTAAAGCCAGCTTATATGGTTATTCTGGTGAAAACCTGGTTCGTTTTTTCTATTCCGTGAACGGCATCCCCATTGAACAATTGGTCTACAAAAGATATCGGCTTCCCGGAACCGTGAAAATAGCCGTTAACAAAGCTTACCAGCAACAAATTAAAAACCACATCAGTTGCGAGGATATTAAAAGTAACCAGATAGAATCTCTGACTTACAGCGAACAAGCCCTGGGGAAGTATTTTCTAAAATATAATACCTGTAATGGAGATCCTTCTTCGGCAAGTGCTATTCTCTCGCCCGAACGAAAAGAGATCTTCAATCTTCGGTTTACTCCCGGCATCAACCTAAGCCGGTTACAGGTCAGAGATTACCTCGGATACAGTTACTCTTTCGATACGGATTTTGGGAATAAACCCAGCCTCAGAGTAGGTTTGGAAGTTGAGGCCGTGCTTCCCTACAACCGGAACAAGTGGAGCCTGGTGATCGAACCGACTTTTCAATACTATCACTCGGAGGTCATGAAAGAGCAGGATGTCGGCAATATTGTAGCGAAGTACTCCTTTGTTGATTTTCCTGCCGGGCTCAGGTATTACTCATTTTTGAAAAACCAAAGACAACTCTTCTTCAATGCGCTGTATATATCCAATTTTTCCGTGAATTTCAGTTCTTCAGCTATTACCTATCCGACCCGTCCGTATGATAAGAAGCTGGAGATCTCTACTAGAAACAGCTTTGCCGTCGGCGCGGGTATGAAATTCACCAAAAAATTCAGCGTCGAACTGCGCTATTACTTTGACCGGAAGATCATCGGAGACTATCTCAGCTGGGATTCTACCTTTACGCGACTGACCCTTATTGCCGGATATCGGTTTTTTACTTCAGCGAAAGACTGACCACGCAAGGTTAACGAAAGGTCAATGATCGGCAGGGCTTTAAAAGAGCCTTTAACTTTGCTGGCACTAATACCGCTTTCCGATCATGTTGAAGATACTTGACCGCTATATCATTCGTAAATTCCTATCGACTTTCTTTTTTGTGGCCCTGATCTTTACCCTGATCTCCGTAGTGATCGACTATAGTGCGAAAGTGGAAAAGTTTATCGAGGAACCGATCACAGGAAAAGAGATCTTTCTGGAATATTACCCTGGCTTTATCCTGTTTATCAATGGCCTATTATGGCCGCTCTTTACGTTGATTGCCGTTATTTTTTTTAGCTCACGGCTGGCCGCAAATACAGAGATCATAGCCATGCTGAATGCGGGGGTGAGTTTTCGTCGCTTATTGCGGCCTTATATGATTGCGGCTACTCTGATTGCCATGAGCTCCCTGATGGGAAATCATTATATCATACCCTTAGCCAATCAAAAACGGCTCCACATTGAATACACTTACTTGGACCATGATAAAGACAAGGGCAAAACCCGGAATGTCCATCTGTTTGTGGCGCCTGATACTAAAGTGTACATCAATGCTTATCAGAAAAAAAACAATACAGCCAGCCAGTTTCGGTTGGAGCAATACGATGGTCAGGCCGTAATCAAGCTCATAAAGGCACATGCTGCCGAGTGGATGGCGGTAACCGGGGAATGGCGTCTGCGCAATTACGAGGTCCGCACTTTTGCGGCTTTGCGGGAAAGCCTGAGCGTGCAACATGGTAATCAACTGGATACCAGCATTAACCTGCATCCGGAGGATTTTATTGACTACGAGGAGCAGCAAACGATGATGACTACGACCGACCTGAGAGCCCATATTGCAAAAAGTGAAACCAGAGGTGCTGGTAATATTTCTAAATACAAGATTGAATTGTATCGGCGTTCAGTAGACCCGGTCACTATCTTTATTTTGACTGTTATCGGAGTGGCGGTTGCCTCCCGAAAAAGCAGAGGCGGTACGGGAATACATCTGGCCCTGGGCATTGGTTTGGGTGCGATATTTGTCTTCATATCCCGCTTTTCCATTGTGTTTGCAAGCGGACAGGTAATTCCGCCTTTATTGGGTATCTGGCTTCCCAATATTATTTTTGCAGGTATCGCCCTCTACCTGATCCGTCGGGCCCAGGCGTAAAACAAGGCTGTATATTTTAAAAATATGGCTTACTTTTGCGCCAACATGATCGTGAGCCTTCTATTATGCTGAAAATCCTCGACCGGTATATCATTAAGAAATTTCTGTCTACTTTCTTTTTTGTAGTCCTGATCTTCACCCTGATCTCCGTAGTGATCGACTACAGTGAGAAGGTGGAGAAGTTTATCGAGGAACCGATCACCCGAAAAGAGATCATGCTGGATTATTATCCGAGCTTCATCATCTTCATCGACGGACTGCTCTGGCCGCTGTTCACCCTGATCTCGGTGATCTTTTTTACTTCCCGTATGGCCTACAACTCAGAGATCATTTCCATTCTGAATGCGGGCGTTAGTTTTCGACGGCTCATGCGGCCTTATCTTATTTCTGCGGGTATCATCGCTTTTTTGTCGCTGATCGGCAACCATTATTTCATTCCGCTGGGCAACAAAAAACGACTGGATATCCAGTACACTTATCTCGATCACGATAAGGACAAGGGAAAAACGAGGGATGTGCATATGTTTGTAGCACCCGATACCAAGATCTACATCAACTTTTACCGTAAGCGGGACAGCACTGCCCGGAATTTTCGCCTGGAACAATACCACGATCAGGAACTGACCAAATTCATCAAGGCCACTACCGCCGAATGGCTGGGGCCACCCGACCGGTGGCGACTGCGTAATTATGAGATCAGGACTTTTAACGGCCTGGAGGAAACGTTGGTTGTTGGGCGGGGACAGCAACTGGATACGACCTTTAATCTGCTGCCCGGTGATTTCGTAGATTTCGAAGAGCAGCAATCCATGCTGACTACCAGCGATCTGCGGGCATA
>JAGQXH010000482.1 GCA_020436695.1 Lewinella sp.
ATCTCGACAGTCTTCGCTGGGTGGCCTATGTACAAAATGCTTTTGGAATTCTGGAAAGGGAAGAGAACAATTTCCCGCAGGCCCTGAGGTATTATCAACAAGCTTATGATCTACTTTTTGAACTGGGTTACACAGATTTATCTGCCGTCCCTTTAAGTAATATCGGAGATATCTATCTCCTGCAGGGACAATACGAAGATGCACTCAACACCTTTAATAAAAGTCTGGCCATGCGCCAACAGGATGAGACGACCGGCACGGCTATTGCTCATCTCAACATCGGGCAATCCTGGAGGGGGCTCGGTAATTTCGAACAGGCACTGCTGGAAATAAGACTGGGACTTAAAATGGCGGAATCCAATGGTTTCCGCAAAGTGGAGAGTTTTGGATTGAAAGACCTTTCCGAAACTTTCAAAAAAATGGGCATGCCGGATTCTGCCTTGTATTATCTGGAGATTTACCAATCGCTCAGCGATTCCCTGCAAAAAGAAGAGAACAAAGCTCAGTTGGAAAATCTGTTCGTAGCTTACGAAACCGAAAAGGCCCAGCACGAGGCGGCCGACCGGCAGAAACGGATACTCCTCCTGGAAAATGAAAAACGGTTAGAATATCTCAGCAACTATTTCATCATTTCATTGCTGGTCCTTGCGCTCATCATTAGTTCCGCGTTCTTTATCCGCAACCGGATACTGAGAAAACTGGCAGAGAGCGAGCTACGCAACGAAAGGCTTGAATCCGAACAAATGCGGCGTGAACTCGAAGGCAAACAAAAAGACCTGACTAATCTGGCCCTGGAGATTGCTCGCAAAAACGAGGTTTTTACCCAGACCAATGAAGCCCTGAGCCGTCTGCAGAAGGGAGAACTACCACCCGAAAAGAAGAAGCAGATCCGGCAGTTGATCCAGTTCAATGCGCAACAACTACGGATTAACGAAGATCTGGAAGAGCTACAGATCAATATTGAGCAGGTCAATGCCGATTTTTTCGAAAAATTATCACAGGTAGCGCCTGATCTTACTCCTTCCGAAAAGCAATTATCTGCGCTGATACGGCTTAATCTTAGCACTAAAGACATTGCTTCTATCCGAAATATCTCTCCGAAATCAGTTGAAATGGCTCGCTATCGCCTTCGGAAAAAACTACCGATAGAAGCTCAGGATGATATTTACGAATTTGTACAAAAAATTTAGAATGATAGGAGTGAGTGGCTCACCTATTTACTTGCTTACTGACTCATCCTCTATTTAAGAAAAAGATCAAAAGCTACCCGTCTGTTCAACTGACGCCCTGCGGCAGTGCGATTATCTCCGATCGGTTGCGTCTCACCGTATCCTTCATGGATCATTCGTCCGGGATCAACGCCCTTTTCCACCAGATAGTCGAAGCAGGCACTGGCCCGTTCTTTCGACAGCTTCAGATTAAGCTCATCTTTGCCACGACTGTCTGTATGCCCGGATATGGAGAGATCGTAGTAGTCAAATTCCTGCATGATCTCTGCTATCTCATCCAGGGTCTTGAGTGATTCAGATTTCAGCTTGGCACTTCCCGTTTCAAACTTAACATTACGAGTTGCAAATTCCAGCAGCGTCTTGGCTTTTTCCGGAAGCGGCGGACAGCCTGAGTTGGAACGTACACCGGCCAGTTGTGGACATTTATCGTCAATGTCGGCAATACCATCCTCATCCGTATCGAAGCAGCCGTCCAATTCGGCAAGCCCGGGTATATCCGGACAACGATCTACCTCATCGGGCACACCGTCGTGATCCCGGTCGGCAAAGGGGCAACCGTCAAATTCGAATTTACCGGGTACCGTCGGGCAATAATCTTTATCATTGGGAATACCGTCGCCATCGCAGTCCGGACACCCCAGCAGTAGCTTTGTACCTGCCTGCCCCGGGCATTCGTCCAGTCCATCCCGAAAACCATCACCATCCAGATCAGGGCAGCCCTGAGTGGCCTCTGTGCCCGGAATATCGGGGCAAAGATCAAACCGGTCGGCAACTTTGTCGCCGTCCGTATCCGGGCAGCCGCTCAGCTCGTATACCCCCGCTAGTTCCGGGCAGATGTCTTCCAGGTCCTCGATGCCGTCACCGTCCTGGTCAGGGCAACCGTGGGCCGACAAATTGCCTGGTTCCTGTGGACAATTATCCTCTTTATCCGGAATGCCGTCGTCATCAGTATCTTTTTCGCCCAAACGGAAAGACAGGGACGTCAATCCAAACACGTACCAGTCTCCTCCCGCCGGATTACCGGCATGGCTGATACCGTCGATATAATCCGATGCAGACTTTCTAAAACCCAGTTCGAGGGAGAATACCGTTCTTTTGCTAAGATCCTGCTTAAATCCCACCCCAATGGGAAAGGAAATGACCGGGCTATTGGGCAGGTCCCTTTTATCGATCTGGATGCGTTCCCGAAAACGATCGGTAGGTGTATCGGAAAAATCAGGTTTGGCCATCGCCCGCACCAGTGCAATTCCTCCAAAAACGTAAGGAGAAAAGATCTTCTTAAATTCTATTTCACCAGGATATCGCCGGACGGCAAACGGTTCCCAGGTTCCTATCATTGATAATTCGATCAGATCGGTAGTGAATCGGAAGTTCCTGTTTTCCAGAAAGGCAGGATCGGAAAAATTAGCATCATCCCCACTTAAACCGGCGTAGGCGAAACCAAGTCGCATCCCACCGCGTTTGGCCAATCTATAGTTCGTCCAAAGGCCGAACATAGCCTTAGTTTCACTGAATTCCGGTAACCCGGTTTCTACCAGATCACCCAGATAATTGCTTCCTCCAACCGAAAATCCCAATTCGAATCGTGGTTGAGCCGGTAGATACTTAGCCGCAAGCAAAAAAAGAATGGCTACGTAGATACTCCTTCTCATAATACGCGATTTATTACCAAACACTGAAATTCTTCAATAGCGAGACTCGCACAAACTGATTAACAGCTTGCAAGATTCATCCGGTCTTACTTCATTTTTCCAAGAATGAAAATCCGGGATGACTCATGTCCAATCATCTTTTACGGCAATGATTTCTATCCTGTTATTCCGGGGGGAATAGAAAACCAATGTAAAGGGTTACAGCGGCCTGGATGTAATGTGAGAAGTTTCTAAAGTTAGTAAAACTAAACTTTAGAAATAGGTATGATGGATCTCTTGTTCATTCACTGAACGTAAAATTGGTAAGAAAATTTGTATTTGCCCAATAAAAAACAAAAAAATGGCAGGCAACCGATGTTGAGCCCGCCATTTTGTGGTCTAATAGTATCAGTAAGTTAGCTCAAATAATTTGCTGTTTACATCTTGTTCCCTCTTGTAAATCGTGTCTCTTTGAGGGTATCAGGCAACAAGGAATTTTTTATCGGCACTGTTTTCTTACCCCGCTCGAAAAAAGACCGGGCCGAAGCCCGGTCAAATTGGCCATCTGAAAAATTAGAAATACTTCCGGACTATTGGAAGCATTATCCACATATAGTTCATGGATCAAAAAGGAGATAATCCCTTCGATCAATATTTTTTGGCAAGAATGAATAGTATGTTTAATTGGTAATCCGAAATTAAGTTTTTTTTACACTTTACAAACATTTAGTTATCAACATACTGTTGATAACTAACACAAAACACTGATTATCATAATTAATTCCATGTTAATTAAGTTTTCCACATTGTTGATAACTTTTCCATCCCTGTACATCACCAAGTCTATTACGGTCGTTAGACTGCCCGTAATAAAATGCACGAATAGAACAACAAGCCAAATAATTGGTCCTGCCTGCTCCGACTAAAACCATAAACCAAGGCCTCTTTACCTGGTTTAAAATAAGCGCTTACGCTGGAAATACCAGGCCAGTAATAAACTGATGACAATGGAAACAACAATGATCAGCCAGGGCGTCCAAAGTTCTTTTTCGAAAGGAAGCGGGACGTTCATTCCGTAAAAACTGGCGATCAGGGTAGGTACCATGAGGATGATGGTAATGGTGGTGAGCCTTCGGATAGTCAGGTTCAGGTTATTGGAAATGATGGAACCATAGGCATCCATGGTACCGTTGAGGATGTTAGTGTATACATTGGCCATTTCCAAAGCCTGTGAATTGTCAATGATGATATCCTCGAACAGATCTGACTTATCTTCGTTATCACGGATCTGTAAAAAGTCCGTTCGTTTCATCTTCATTTTCAACAACTCATTGGCATTCAATGAATTCATGAAATAGACCAGACTTTTTTCAATGCTCAGCAACTGCTTCAGTTCCCGGTTGCGACTGTAATCGTAAAGTTCCTGTTCGATCAGGTTACGTTGCAGGTTGAGCTTTTTCAGGCAGATCAGGAAGCGATAAACGTTTTGTTCCAGTATTTGTAACACAAAAGCCGATTCGTCAGACGGATTAAAGTTCTTTACCTTATTATCCAGAAACAGTTGGAGAACCGGATTCTCGTAGGCCGTGATCGTGATCACGTGATCCGGAGTAATAATAATACCGATCGGAACAGTGATGTAAATGGTATCTTTCTCCTCTTCGGGAGCATTAAGCAGCGGAGTGTTGACGACGATCAGACGCAGATCGTCTTCCCGTTCGTAGCGGGAACGTTCGTCAATGTCCAGTGAGTCAGTCAGGAAGTCAAGCGGTATGTCAAACTCCTGAGCCATCTCCTCCAATTCCTCATGACTGAAAGGCGGTGAAATATTGATCCAATCAGCCTTCTTCGGATCTTCCATCTCCTTGATCCTTCCATCTTCTTTAGCATAGAAACGAATCATAGGCCCCGGTTTTTTTGACGGCGTTCGCTAAACCGATCTACCTGCCGGTAAACAGGCATCCGATCGTCGGAAAGTGAACCTGATGCACTTAGCCGATTTTGCGGAGAACCACAGTTTTATGAACAGCCCGTTTTTTCTGACCTGTTCCTAATTCCCTGAACAGCCGCAAACTTACGATTTAAAAGTGAATTTCCGTCAGCGCACTTATGAAATAGCGGTAGGTATCCGGATCATGCGGGTCTTCCCCCCGCCCCCATCGTAATGGGCCTTTTTTTTGGAAGCGAAAAAAATCTTCAACAATTGCTGCCTGCTGCTCGTAGTTGAATGCCTCCAGGGTAAGATCGTGCTCCCGGGCCATTTGCAGGGCCCTGATGCCCCCGTAATCATAACCAGCCCGGGTATTTTGCGCCAATAAAGCTCTAAGGATATACGGACTGCCGTAACGGCTGAATTGCCATACATGCACCAGCTCGTGTATCAGAATCGCCGGGGGCATCCGTTCCCAACTATTGATGACGCAAAAACTGACGTAACAGAAACGATACTGTTTGGGGCCCAGACGCGCTCTTTCGTCGATCCGGATACGCTGGTAGGGGAGCATTTCCCCGAACAGGCTTTTTGCCCAGATCAGCTCTTGTGACGTAAGCGATCTGGAATTGGGTTTAAGCCACAAATTGACAAGCTCGTACCATTCGGGCAGTCCGGCCAGATCCAGAAGCAGGAAAGGGATCTCCCCCAGCCATAAAAAGCATCTGGCAATGCCACGAAACCGTATGCCGTATAAGGCCGGGCGATTCAAATAGGTAAAAAGTGCCGGAAAATGGCAAAACACACGGTAAATTCTACGCGGTAGGGAAATCAGAATCGCAATGAGCAATTGTAAGGTCAGATGCAGTTTGGAAAAATTCACCACTACACATTTTATGCAAAAAAAATGGTCTGAACTGCGCCTGTCACATCATTCAATTTAATAAGGAAATTGCTATAAAATTACGCAATAATAAACTAGAAAGATCACTTGAACCGTATTGCTTTCACCGGGCTGATGCGAGTAACGATGTAGGAAGGAACGATCAAAAACAGTAAGATCACCACCAAAGTACCCAGGTTGAGGATCAATATGGTCCATAAATTAATGTGTACCGGAGCCACTGATAAATAGTAATCGGCTTCAGACAAGCGAATGAGTTCAAATCGATCCTGGATAAAACAAATACCCAGTCCAATGATATTGCCCCAAAAGAGTCCCATCACGGTGATATAGCCGGCATAGTAGAGAAAGATCTTACGGATACTCCAGTTGCTACTTCCCAGTGCCTTCAGCGTTCCGATCATATTGGTGCGTTCCAGGATCAGGATCAGGAGGGCAGTGACCATATTGATAATGGCGACAATGATCATCAGTCCCAGTATTACTACTTCATTTACATTCTGCAGATCGAGCCAGTCAAAGATCTCCGGCGATTTATCGCGGATAGTTTCCGAATATAAATTGTTGGGTATGATATCGTAGAAAATGTATTCATTGAAAGCAGCCAGATCGTCGATATTATCCAGCAACACCTCAAATCCACTGATCTGAGTGGGCTTCCAACCCATTAACTGCTGGATCTCCCGGATGTCTACAAGGGCAAACTTACGATCATATTCCTCCAGGCCGGTCTTGTAAATACCGGCTACGGTAAATCGGCGCTGCAACTGGCTTCCCTTTTCTTCTACAAAATTGACCCGAAACTCATCTCCTACCCCGATTTGCAGCCGATCGGCAGTTTGTCTAGAGATCAGGATCTCCCGGGAAGCAGGAGCATTGGTGCTATCCCGGGATGCCGCATTTTCCCCATCGGAAAAATGAAGAAAAGTCCCTTCCTGAATATATTTTTCCAGAAACGTCCAGTCATAATCCGGCCCCACTCCTTTCAGGATGATACCTTCTAT
>JAGQXH010000483.1 GCA_020436695.1 Lewinella sp.
CAATTATCATTGAGCAGAATAGCCGGATACAATGGTTGGGGATGGGGTTGATCGGTCTGTTGCTGCTTTTCCTGAGCACGCTATTTTATTATTTCCGTCGCAATAAAAAAATTGCCGATGCTTTATTGGTGAAAAATCAGGAAAATGAATTGCTGCTCAAAGAGATCCATCATCGCGTAAAGAATAACTTACAGGTAATTTCCAGTTTGTTGAATATGCAGTCGCGTAATATTCAGGATACGGCCGTCAGGACCGCCATACTCGACAGTCAATCCAGAGTGCAGTCGATGTCTTTGATTCATCAAAAACTCTATCGCGGCAAAAATCTGGCAGCTATTGAGATGAAAAGCTACTTACAAACACTGGCGGATAATTTGATCGATGCCTACGCGGAAGTGGAGGAAGTGGAGGTCAGATTGGATATGCAACAATTAGAACTGGATGTCGATTATGCGATTCCTTTAGGTTTAATTGTGAACGAACTAATCACGAATTCTCTAAAATATGCCTTTCCCAGTCGGCAAAAAGGAGCCATAGAGATCAAAATGGAACAAAGCCCCGAAGAGATCATTTTAGACATTGGGGATAATGGGGTGGGTAAAAAAATAACACCCGTTAAAAAAGCGGAGAGTGGATTCGGCAGTGAACTCATTGAATTGCTGACCATACAGTTAAAGGGTAAATTGGACCGCTCGACCGATGTGGGTTATCATACCCGATTGAGGTTCCCATTTTCGAAATCTACTCAAATAGCTTGAAACGATGCAGACCATCAAAGTACTGATCGTGGAGGATGAAATGATCGTGGCCAAAGACATCGCTTACTATTTGGAAGAATTGGGTTGCGAAGTCTGTGGGCTCCTCATGGAAGGAGAACAGGTGCTCCCTTTTCTAGATAAGGAGGTGCCGGATATTATCCTGATGGACATCATGTTGAAGGGAAAACTGGATGGGATCAGCACCGTCCATTTGATCAGAAAACACTACAAGGTCCCCATCATTTACCTGACCGCCAATACCGACGACCAGTCTTTTGAGCTGGCCAAGGCTACCCAACCTTTTGCTTTCATTGAAAAGCCGTTTAAGAAAAAAGCGTTGAAAAGAACCTTTGAACTGTTGATCGAACAAATTTCGCACGAAAGAACAACCGGTGCCGACTCTTTCATTTTGCAGGATCGGATCTTTGTGCGGGAGAACAACAATGTAATGGTCAAGATCAATTTAGAAGAGATCCTGTATATCGAAGCAGAAAGAGCCTATTGCCAGATCAATACTGCTGAAAAATCCCATTTAATTACCTCCTCCTTAAGTAATCTGGAGCAAAAGCTATCCAGTCCTTTCCTCATGCGGGTCCACCGCTCCTATCTGGTAAATCTTCGGCAAATCGATCGCATCGAAGAAAACCGTATTACCATTGGCTCCAAAAACATTACCGTGAGCCGTTCCTATTGGAAAGACTTCCTGAACCGGGTGAAGATAATCTAAGCACTATTTTTAAACCAGCTACTAAGTACATTGTCAAGTAAGTAAAGTAACATGATCCACCCTCAGTCCCTTGGACAGCTCCCTCAAGGGAGCACACAAGACCCTAGATAGGACTTGTCCTCCTCGAGAGGAGGTGCCCGATAGGGCGGAGGAGGGGATGTTACAATATTTAATTGACAATGCACTAAGCGAAAACCATTCGGAAAGGATTCCGGTCGTTCGGAAAGGATTCCGGTCATTCGGAAAATGACCGGGACTTTGTTCTATCTAACTACTTATACTTGTAGAAGAAACAGTTCCATGCGTCCCTTCTCTGTACTCCGCACACGAAGAGAAGCGGCTTCATTCCCAGACTAAAAGTTTATTCATTCCCCTCCATTTGTTGCACTGCGTTTTACCTGCCTTTGGCCTGGTAACGCCCCTGTATTTTTATTCACTAATTCCAAATAAAGGACAAGACTATGAAAAGGATCTTATTACCAATGCTTGGTATTTTATTACTCACCGCCTGTGAGAAAGCAGCTGTTGCACCGGCGGAGGCGGAAGGAGATCACTCGCTTGATCTTAGAGCCGAAAAGGTGACCGTCTTACATAAGACCGGATCGGCTGACCATCCCTGGGAGGTCATTGAAGTCTCCAATCAGGCCTGGGTAAATGCCCATATGGATCATGGCGACAAGATCGTAGGAGACACCCACGAAGGAGGGATCATCTTTTACCTGACGAGTACCCCAACGGACCTGAATGCAGACGGGAATCCGGACCTGGGCCTGGTTGCAGCCAATAATGACTTCCCCGTAAATGGTTCTCCTGCTAAGTATGCCTGGGGATGTTATGGACCGTTGATAAGCGGAGCGGATGGGACAGCCATCGGGACTGGAGCGCAGAATACCCTAGATATTCTGGGAGCGTGCACGGTAGCGAATACCGCAGCACATTTGGCCGATGCCTACTCCGGAGGAGGATATGATGATTGGTTCCTGCCGTCACAAGATGAACTCGATCTGATGTACCAAAAGCTTCATTTGAATGGCGTTGGAGATTTTACCGGTACAACCTATTGGAGCTCTTCGGAGGCCTACACCGGCACCTACGGCGACGTATGGTACCACCGTTTCACCACTGGCTATCAAGGCGTTGCCGGCAGGACTGTCCCCCTGTGGGTTCGAGCAGTTCGGGCTTTTTAGTGCCTGTTGGGAGGTCAATTTTTGAGTTACCAAACTATGAAAACGCGTCGGCCTTCATTTATAAGGATAACGCCTTAATCAGTTGTCTTTGTGTCCGGAAATAAACCATTCACCTGAGGCCAGTGAGCATCAGCAATCATTGTGGAGCACTACCGTTCGTACAGCAGCTCTCAATAGAGCTAAAGGTGTGTCTAAATTTGAAATATCATTTTACTCTTAAAACCTAACAAGATGAAAGAAAATACTTTGAAGAAAACGCTTCAGCCTGTATTTATAATATTGGATTTTTTTCTAACCCCTGCCAACCAATTAATCAAAACCCGTTCATTGCAATTAATGCTGTGTCTAAGTTTTGGTTTGCTGTCCTTTAATATTGGGAAAGCTCAGACCACTTCCAGGACCTTTATTAATGAAGGAACTGAGCTCATTAAATTATACGTAGCCGGCAAAGAAGTTGCTTCAATTGATTTTGGTAGAAGTCAACGTGTAGATGGGCTAAAATTACATGATGAAATTGAGGTAAAAGTCCCGGGAAACCCGGAAAAGATATGGTATCCAATTTATATTAATGACTTAAAAGATCCCGGACTAATTACCATAACAGCGCAAATTCCCTGGGGAGATCCAGGTAATGATATTCGTTCGCGGTATGAAAGGCCAATAGATTTTGGAAACAATCTGGATGGTATTCTTATCTCGGATTTTGATCCATTCTGTGTTGTAAATAGTTTTAAAGCCAGAATTTTCAAAGGCATTGAAAATAATTCAGTAGACTATAATTTAGAATCAAATCATATTCTGCCACTTGGCTTCACTTACAATGGTTCAATTGGCAATGGAGGTGGAGAATCTGAAAGCAGCCTGGTTGTTGGTGCAAACTCCTTTAAAAAACAATTGAATGTTGGTTTTGGAGGTTCTTTCCCGCTTGAACAAACCGGAAAAGTAAAAGGGGAACTCGATTTTTCCTATAATCAAACAAATTCAACCAGACTTGGACAGTCCGATTATTTCTTTTACGCAAAACAAAAACATAATAAGTATAGTGTCAGCCTTGACCTTAATAAGCTACATGAGGTAAGACTTGATCCTTATTTTATCGCTGATGTCGAAAAAATTTCTTCACTAGAAATGGCAAGAAAATTCATTCAAACCTATGGGACTAACTATCCGACAACTGTTGTCTACGGAGGGGCCTATACTTCTTATATCGCCATATCAGAATCAGACTTTATGAACGCAGAAAGTAAAGGATTTAATTTAGCTGCCGGAGTAAGCCTCAGCAAGCCGGGAGAAAAGACGATTAATCCCAATGATAAAGGAGGGAAGACCATAACGGGTAGTTCCGGGAGTAGTGAGGTTGCCTCCGGCAAACTACAAGCCGGACTACAAGTAGATCGGGAAGTACGTGATATCATTAATAATAGCAATAGTCAATTTACTTATTGTGGTGGGAGTGGTGACTTTTTCGGTTACGGTGTTGATTTCGATGATGCTACATCAATCGGTGTGGAAACGGGTGTGATTTATGAGCTAATCCGACCGGAGATTATGAAAACCAAATCTACGGAAGCTACACTTAGTAAAATAAGAACTTGGGTAAAACAAGCGGTTGATGAGGTGGTTCAAAACATCAACACTTATGATCCGACAAAAATAGTAACACGAGTATTTAGTGTAAAACTAAATAGTTTTCATATGTCGGACCATTCTGACGATGCAAATCGAAAGGTAAAAGGCAGCTTTAGTGTCCGATCTTCCTCCGGAAATAGTTATACCCTGTGGTCCCAAGGGCAATTCAAGGAAATTTTCACCAATGAACTTTTCAATAACCCCAATAAAAACTGGGTCACATTTATCCAAAAATCGGACCAAAATGGCGTCTTCGCACCGGTATCGCTTTCTTTTTCCGGCAGCATTACAGAGGAAGATGATGTTGTTGGCTCCGGTGATGATGATATTTTGCAAATTATAGAAGGGCAAACGATTGACGTTAGTAATATGGGGCCCCAAAAACCTCATAAAGTCATTTTTGAGCATAATATTTTATCCGGAACACAAAGAATGACGATCGAGGCAGACTTGATTATTCGTCCCGCTTTTGGTTTTGCTCATTTATTCCCCAGTAGTGGAACATTTTCGGCAAGCCGCAGTGGGACAACAGATTCCTCCCCTCTACTTCAACTTCCTACCAGAAATGCTACAACAGGTGGTCCTGCTCCGTCAACTATGACAAAAGAAGAGTTTGATGCCCTCTCAAAAGGTAGACCGGTAGCGGTAAAAGATAATTTAGCCGTAAAAGATGATTTTATTGATCTAAACGCCACCTATTACATCACCGATGCCAAGCACAATAAATCACTCGTAACCGGCATGGTATACGGTGGTGGCGTATATCACCAAACACCTCGCAACAGCCCGGTAGATGCTTCCTGGTATTTTCTACCGACAGGTGACGGATACTATTATATTTATGACCTTCGGTATAATAAAGCCCTGGCCGGGCCTGATTATTATAATCATCTCGGTGGTGGTACTCACTTTGTTTACCATCAGGATCCAAATGGAAGAACAAACGCTCAGTGGAAGATCACACCCAGTGGTATGCCGGGGAAATACATTATTACAGATCGCAAACACGGTAAATCCCTGGTTGCAGGAGATGTGGCAGACAACAATATTTACCTTCAGTCACCCAATAACCGGCTGAATGCCTACTGGACCTTCACTGCTACCAAGGATAAAGCACCCGCCGTCAAACCTGACCCTAACCCTACTCCTACTCCTACTGCAAGCACGACACCCGTTACAACGAAACCCGCTACCAATACCCTAGCCCCCGCTTCTGCCGGCTTAGTCCGCATTATGAGTATTATGGGATTCAACAATTACCTCCATCATCAAAATAATAAACCGGAGAATGGTCAAATCCAGGCAGATTGGTCGAGCAGCCAATGGAGACTCGTTCCGGTAGAGGGTGGTTTGGTAAGAATCCAAAGTAGTGTACATCCGGATAAGTATCTTCACATCCAAAATGGTCCTTTAGAGCTTGGAACGATCGATCTCAATTGGGCAAGTGCCTTGTGGAAAATTGTTCCGGCACAAGCAGGAGTGATTCGCATCCAAAGTAGTTTACATCCGGATAAGTATTTTTACCCTCTGGGAAATGACGTAGTTGTTGATGTAGTTGATTTCAATAGCTATTCCGGTCCTGTTGTTTCTTCCATGTGGAAGATAGAAGGGGAAATACCCACTACAGCTTCTAATACACCCACTGAAACAGTACCGGCCACAACCGCAGCCGCTGCCAATACCATGACTCCGGCCTCTCCCGGCTACGTTCGCATTCAGAATTACTGGAAGAAGACCCATTACGTCCATAATGAAAATGGAGCGCTGGAAGATGGTCTGATCCAGCCAAACTGGTGGAGCAGTCAATGGAAAATAGTTCCGGTACATAGTGGTTGGGTACGCATCCAAAACAAATGGAAACCCGATCAATATCTTCATAACCAGAATGGTAAACTGGAGGTTGGTACGATCGAGCCCAACTGGGCAAGTGCTATGTGGAAGCTCGTTCCGGCATCACAGGATGGCTGGGTTAGAATCCAAAATAGCTGGTACCAGAATCGGTATATCCACAATCAGAATGGAAAGATTGAAGTTGGTGAAATTGATACCAATTGGGGAAGTGCTTTGTGGAAGGTTGAGTAAATCTTAGCCTCTAACTAATAGGTTTCAGCAGTGTTGTGTCTCTAATAAAACTCAACACTGCTGAAATCTATACCGGCCATTTCTTATGTGCAAAAGTATCCGGCATTTAGTGTGACACAGAAATGTGTGCGCTCGGTAGTGCTGCGGATCAAATTTTCATAAGATCCCTGACTGTTCCAGCTGCCCTTCGGCGGGACAGGTTCGGAGAAATCGCACCTGATCTGATGTTCGACTTCTACTGAAGTCGGTCCCAAATCATGTTCCTGTGCAATCAATGCTCGACCTCC
>JAGQXH010000484.1 GCA_020436695.1 Lewinella sp.
GTACGGTGTCTCTTGTAGCATGCGGCACCAATCTATGCATCCGCACCAAAGTTTCGCGTACTCAGCTTTAAGCTAAATATCAAACCCATGTTTTTACATTCTCAAATACCAAGACATTACACCAACAAGAGGCACCAGCCCCAGGCCGGCACCTCTCGTCAATATTAAATTTATTTCATAATTGCGTATTCGTGAATCCCGGGCGAAAACGTAGGTAATGGATACCCGGGCTAAGCCGAATGTGCTGGGTAGCTGAGCGAAGTCGAAGCTACCCACATTCAGAATACCCGCAACTCTTACAAAGCAGGCACCCCTCCTTATAAAGCAATCCATCCGGATCACTACAGCTCGGACAGGTACTTTCCGAAGCCTGCGTACCATCCGGTACAAACTGCTTCAGCGCACGAATCACGCCCTTCTTCCAGGTATTAATGAAATCTTCCGGTACGTTCAGTCCCTGTATCAGGTCCACGACGTGTACGATGGGCATACCGTGGCGCAGTACGCCGGAGATCAGTTTGGCGTAGTTCCAGTACTCCTTGTTAAAAGAACGGGACAAGCCTTCGATAGTGACCCGGTATCCGTCGCGATCGGAGAATTGGAAATCGTAGCGATTGTGGCCGTCGTCATCTTTATTCTTGACCACCACGCCGGTAGTTACATAATCCGGGAATTTGAACATATCCTCGGCCCGGCCGGTGAAGATCTCATAGGGGCGATTGTCATACAGACCGATCACACCGATCCAGTCTTCCTTGCTGTTCTTGAAGCGGACCACAGCGGCAGCCTCCAGTCGTTGCGGCCGTTTGGGCGGCATCGTTTCCCGGAATTTCGGCTGGTTCTCCTTCGAAGAAGTATCAGACACCAGTACCCCCGAGCGGGAACCGTCTCGGTAGATGGTACAACCTTTACAACCGGCTTCCCAAGCGGTTTCATAGATCTTCTGCACCATCTCTTCGGAAGTTTCTTCCGGGATGTTCACCGTCACACTGATGGAGTGATCCACCCATTTCTGAATGGCGCCCTGCATTTTCACTTTTTGTACCCAGTCAACATCATTAGCCGTCGCCTTATAGAACGGTGACTCTTCGATGATGGTCTGCAGTTCTTCCGCATCCATACGGGTCACTTTATCTACATCATAGCCATTGTTAGCCAACCACACGAGGAATTTGTGGTGGAACACATTATACTCTTCCCAGTGATCGCCCACCTCGTCGATGAAGGTCACTTTAGCATCCTTATCGTTCGGATTCACCTTGCGGCGACGCTTGTAACTGATGAGGAAAGCCGGCTCTATACCGGAAGTCGTCTGGGTCATCAGACTGGTAGTACCGGTCGGGGCAATGGTCAGCAGTGCAATATTGCGACGGCCATAGGCCAGCATTTCTTCGTACAGTGCCGGATCGGCTTCCCGCAGGCGGTTGATGAACGGATTATCCTGTTCTCTCTCACTGTCGTAGATCGGGAAGGCACCTCTTTCCTTGGCCATAATAGCGGAAGAACGGTAAGCATTAACGGCCAGTGTACGGTGCACTTTAACGGAAAACTCTATAGCTTCATCACTACCGTAACGCAGCCCCAGTGCGGCAAGCATATCCCCTTCGGCGGTAATCCCCACTCCGGTACGGCGACCGTTCACACAGGCCTTCTGGATCTTCAGCCACAGTTCACGTTCGGTGTTCTTGATATCGGCGGCTTCCGGGTCATTATCGATCTTTTCCAGAATGCGTTCGATCTTCTCAATTTCCAGATCGATGATGTCATCCATCATACGCTGGGCCATCTGCACGTGCTTGCCGAATTTCTTGAAGTTGAAAGAAGCTTTATCCGTAAAGGGATTTTCCACATAGCCGTACAAATTGATGGCCAGCAGACGGCAGCTATCGTACGGACACAGTGGGATCTCACCACAGGGGTTAGTAGAGATCGTTTTATAGCCCAGATCCGCATAACAATCCGGAACAGACTCCCGGATGATGGTGTCCCAGAACAACACACCGGGTTCGGCTGATTTCCAGGCATTGTGGATGATCTTCTTCCAGATCCGTCCGGCATCCACCTCTTTGGTGAACTGCGGCTCTTTGGAATCGATCGGGAATTGCTGCTGGTACGGTTTGCCGTCCATGGCCGAGCGCATAAATTCGTCATCGATGCGGACCGACACATTGGCACCGGTCACCTTACCTTTTTCCACCTTGGCATCAATAAAATCTTCCGCATCCGGGTGTTTGATGGACACTGTCAGCATCAGGGCACCGCGACGGCCGTCCTGTGCTACCTCACGGGTAGAGTTGGAATAGCGCTCCATAAAAGGCACAATACCCGTGCTGGACAGGGCACTGTTCATTACCGGTGTACCCTTGGGGCGCAGGTGAGATAAGTCCTGCCCTACTCCACCTCGGCGCTTCATCAGTTGTACCTGCTCTTCATCAGACTTGGCAATACCCCCGTAAGAATCCGCACCATTGCCGATCACAAAG
The DNA here is from genome assembly GCA_020436695.1 of Lewinella sp. Classification (GTDB taxonomy): domain Bacteria; phylum Bacteroidota; class Bacteroidia; order Chitinophagales; family Saprospiraceae; genus Flavilitoribacter. Next base: position 2,484 of record JAGQXH010000484.1, read on the forward strand.
CAATTGGACAGTGAAGACACCTGCAGATTATTTCCGATACCGGCCATGGGGCTACCCTGGGGCACAATGTATTGGAAATAACTCAACACCTTGTAAATGGCATCTTCCGACATGGGGTTTGGGTAACGCTGTTCAATACGCGCCAGTTCGGCGGCAATACGACGGTGCATGTCATCAGGAGTGCGCTCATAAATATTGCCGAAAGAGTCTTTCAGGGCATATTTATTAACCCAGACATTGGCGGCCAGTTCATCACCGTGGAAGTATTCTACTGCGGCCTTGACCACTTCATCTCGATCATAGACCTTAAGTTTTCTCAGCTGTTCGTCATTTTGTGATTTAATCACGGGAGTATCCATCTTTGTGGGTTTTATATATGTGATAAAGTATGTTTAAAAAGATAAAAAGGACAGGCTTCCTTGCACGAGGAAACTATCCTGCTGATGTGGAAAGTAATTTTTCAGATGGACTGCTTCTTATTTTGGGAAACAGTATTAAGAGATGGTGTAGTGCGTGCGGGCTAGTATTTGTTCACTTTTCCCTTCATACACTCCGAAGGATAAAATACAAATAAGTTCTGCTGTTGTCTCTTACTTCAAATGGCAGGCTAAAATTACAGTAAGGCATTCAAAAATCCTGAAAATAGCCGCAGGAAGTTTTGCACACTATGTGGAAAACTTTTTTTTCTTCCGATTACTAAGAAAAAACAACCGATTAATCGGCCAGCTTACCAATCACTCACCCAGCTCGGCCGGGTCTCCGAATAAGCTTATCTTTAAGGGATTAAGTTGTCACTACTACCACTCCAGGAACTGGAAACCGGCCTGCATTTGCCGACAACTTGTTACAGTTATTATGAAAGGTATCTGCCTCATTATTTGCTGCCTTCTCCTGCTCCAGAGCCGGTGGGTAACCGCCCAGGAGACTTTCTCTTTTGATCATCCAGTGCGTATTGATGATCGGATGGGACTGCCGTCCAACATGGTCAATGCCCTGGTACAGGATCACGAAGGCTTCCTGTGGATCGGCACGCAGGACGGTCTGGTACGCTTTGACGGCCATCGCCTACAGGTATTTCAACACGACCGCCGTGATGCCGGATCACTACAAAATGACCGGATAGAATCCCTGTTGGTTGACCACAAAAACCGGCTATGGGTCGGTACCAGTCAGGGGCTTTACCATTATGATTCGGAAGATCAGTGCTTTCTGCCTATTGATGGGAAAAAATACCCCAAAGCCGGTGAGATACTTAACACCCAACGTATTCTTTCGCTTTTTGAAGATGATCAACAGCAGCTCTGGATCGGCACTACCACTTTTCTGGCCTGTTATCATAGTCAGCAGGACAGTATGGAAGTGTTCACTTTTTCGGTGAAATATCCGGACACCACCTTTGACGCTACCCGTATTAATGTCGTGCACAGGATCGCTCAGGATAAACTGATCCCGGACAAACTATGGGTCGGCACCCTCTCCGGACTGATCCGGTTTGACCGGCTAAGCAAAGCTTATGATTTCTTTCCGAATATAATGGAGGATAAAGACCAGCAATATTTGGCCAACTCGATCAAAGCGCTGCACCCCTTGCCCAATGGCCGGATCATGGTCGGCAGTTGGGCGGGCACTTATGTATTTCAGCCCTCCGCCGCGGTCTATTCATCCATTCCATTACCCCAACGCTATCATTCATTTCTTACCCGTCTGACCGTTAATTCCTTTATTGCGGAACCCAATGGCCGTAGGATCGGCATTACCCACCGCGAGGGATTCAGTTGGTACGACCCCGAAACCGGACGGCTAGGACCGGATTATCACAACGCTCCGCCCCAAACCGTCTACTCCGCTCAATGGGTGGACCGTCAGAATCGGATATGGGGTATCAGCGATTTTGGTGTTTTTCAATATAATCCGCTGATCAACCGAATTAAGCTGCACAATTTTCCGGCCGGCACAGAACACTTTGCCGCGCTCCCCCGGGCAGCACTGGAAGATCCGGAACGAAACCGGCTGCTGATCGTAGCGCTGTCTATGAACGGCGTGCTCAGTTGGGAAATGGACCGCGATCACTGGTCCGTCATTCCTTCCCCGGCAGATCTCCCGGATCAGGCCGGTTTTCAGCATATCCTTCGCCTGCAGAACGGCCGGATTGTACTGATAGCCAATCACAAGTTATACGAATTGCTTCCGGCGAGTAACCGCATCATCCCGTTGCTTCCCCAGGTCGACTTCGGCACACCGGCATTCCGAAGTGCGGTGGAAGGCGCTCCCAATGAGCTTTGGATCGGCTCCCGCCGGGCCGGATTATTCCGTATCGATCTCGAAAAAGGCACCTTCAGGACGTATGCCGAAGAATTGGACAAAGTGCCCGGCGATAACCGCCATCAGTGGATTGAGCAGGTGTATAAGGACAACCGTGGCCAGATCTGGTTCCGAACCGCCTTCGAATACAGCGTTTATCTACCTCGCGAAGACCGGTTTTATCACTGGGATAGTTATGGACGGGACAGCATCCGCAATCTACCGGTCGTCCTGGCTTTTCAGGAAGATCGCCAGGGACGAATGTGGCTCGCAGGAGAACGCTACGGATTGGGATTGGCCTCCGTTGATGATGTGGATGCAGGAGTGATCAGAGTCGTCAATCAGGTCGACGGACAACTGTTACAAAGTGTTGAAGATATCGGTCTGGATCACCAGGGGAAGCTCTGGTTAGAACACGAGGAGGGTATTACACGCTACGACCCGGAAACAGATCAAAAGCGCTATTTTGGTGCCGGCTATGGTGTGCCGGCTACTGTTCTGGGACTCATACATTCCCTACCGGACGGGCGTATACTCCTGGGTAGGAGCGGTGGGGTAGCCACTTTTCGGCCGGAGGATCTGTTTTCCAATAAAGAACTCCCGATCCCCTATCTGACCGCTTTTAAGATATTTGAGCAGGAACCGGATGGGATGCCGGCTGCTGAGCGTCTCAAAGAGATCAAGCTGAGTTATAAGAAGAACTTTTTTTCTTTTGAGTTTTCTGCCCTGGCTTTCAATCTGCCGGAACACGTTCGTTTTCGCTACCGGCTGGAGGGTTTCGACCAGCAATGGAACGAAGCCGGTCAGCGTCGTTACGCCGCGTATACCAATATCCCCGGCGGTGATTACGTTTTTACCTTACAGGCAGCCAATAATGAAGGGATCTGGAATACGAACGCCCTACAGATCCCCATCAGCATTACAACTCCCTGGTGGAGATCACTTTGGTTCTGGATACCGACCGCTTTATTGTTTATCGGTATGGTCATATTTGCCGTTCGCTGGCGCATCAGACAGGTCAGAGCACAGGAGCAGATCAAAGCCGATTTTGATAAACAACTGGCGGGTATGGAGCTCAACGCCTTGCGGGCACAGATGAATCCGCATTTCATTTTTAATTGTCTGAATTCTATCGACTACTACATCATTAAAAATGAAACGGAGAAAGCTTCGGACTATCTGAACCGCTTTTCCAAACTAATCCGTCTCATCCTCCAGAATTCACGCGCTGAATACGTCAATCTCAAAGATGAACTGGAAGCACTCAAACTCTATATGGAAATGGAAAGCCTCCGCTTTGACGATCGCTTTGAATACGTGGTCAGAGTGGGCTCGGGTATGCAACTGGAGAACATTGAAATTCCACCCCTCCTGCTGCAACCCTATGTGGAGAACGCCATCTGGCACGGCCTGGCCAAAAAATCAAACGGCAAGAACCGGCTGGATCTGACCATCACCAGTCAGAACGGACTGCTCCACTGCCGCATCGAAGACAACGGCATCGGCCGGGAGGCGGCCCAGAAAATGAAATCAGAAACTACGAGTACCCACCGCTCCATGGGAATGTATATCACTCGCGACCGACTATCGGCCCTGAGTAAAATACAGCCATCCAAAGCGGATGTCCGGATCACGGATCTGAAACACGAGGATGGAACGGCGGCGGGGACGCGGGTGGAGATTAGTATACCGATACGATAGACGGACGGACGTCCTGACGATTCCGTCAGTCCTGAAGGCCGCCCCGATGCCTTCGGCCGGGGCTGACGGACGGCACTCCTTCGGAATGCCTGACGGATCATACTGTTTACCTAAAACCGTTAAAAAATGATAACCGCAGTAATCATCGACGATGAAAGACACAGTGTTGAAACC
>JAGQXH010000485.1 GCA_020436695.1 Lewinella sp.
AAGTGCCAGGCACCACCTATTACTACAAAAGTTAAAATAGTCCGATCACCGAAATATTTAACATCCCTGTTTTATGATGACTGAGGATTATTTATAACTTTGGCCAACTCAAGCAGTCATCTCTTTATCGGCTGTTTATGTAACACGCTAATAGCAACTTTTCTACCATCTGGTCATTTTGGCATTCCACCACTAATATATCCTCGTGGTGAAGATCAATTCTTGTGATGTATGCCAACTGACTTTCATAAACACACTACTATATACCCTAATTTAAGAAATCGGCATTCTGACCTCCGGTTACTGAACTAAACTTGTCCCACAGGCCGGTTCATAATACATACTACGAGGTAAGCTTTTGTTTTACCGTCAGGCCGGCCCTTTGCTTTTCAGCAAGGGCTGAGATTCCTGTCGGCAGATTATCCCTATTTTTTAACATCGGCTATCAACGGATAGTCAATACCCAAAAGTTGCTAGCATGCCAATTAATTTCATCCCTGCGTTTTTAAGATCATTACCATCCAATGGGCATCTATTTACAGCTCTGCTGCCCATCCTTTTTTCTTTTTCCATTATTCTTCCGGTTGCCGCGCAAAACAAGACCCGGAAATGCCACACCATGGAAGCCGATGCCCACCTGCGTGCCCAATATCCGCAAATGGGCACCCTTCAGGATTTTGAAGACTGGCTGGCGCCACGACTCCGCACTTATGAACAAGCCGGAGGAGCTCGTGCGGTTTCCAACATTCCCGTCATTTTCCACATTATTCACGATGGAGATGCTGTCGGAACGGGTGATAACATCGCTTCTTCGTACATCAATGCGCAGATCCAACAGCTCAACAACGATTTTCGCCGAATACTGAACACTTCCGGCTATAATACCGATCCGGTTGGGGCCGATTCGGAGATCGAATTTTGTGCCGCGCTGGTAGATCCGAACGGCAATACATTGGCCGAAGCGGGTATTAACCGGATCGACCGTAATTCAATGGGCTGGTCGGCACCACCTTACGGCGACTGCATCAACGATGAATTTGACGAAACTTACATCGAAACCACCATGAAACCGCAAAGTCAGTGGGATCCTACTCAATACCTGAACGTCTGGATCATGGACATCAGTTGCGGCATTCTGGGCTATGCACAGTTTCCCAATAATTCCGGTCTGAGCGGTTTTGGTTCCAATAATGGAACAGCTTCTACAGATGGGGTAGTTCTGCTCAGTACCTCCATCGGTAGTACCGACCTACCTTTCCCCGGAGGCGACCCCTACAATGAAGGACGGACCGCTACCCATGAGATCGGCCATTTCTTCGGGCTGCGCCATATCTGGGGAGATCAGGATTGTGGAAATGATTATTGCAACGACACTCCCCAGGCCGAAGGCCCAGCCAGCGGCTGCCCGGATAACACTACCTGCGACGGAAACCGGGACATGGTGGAAAACTATATGGATTATTCCTACGATGCCTGTATGAATATCTTCACTGCCGACCAAAAAGCCAGAATGCAAACGGTGTTGCTCAACAGTCCCCGGCGCGGATCACTTACGAATTCTACTGCCTGCCAAAACTCCGGCTCAGGAGGTCTGAGCTGTGCAACAACCATCACCAGCTTTCCCTACGCAGAGAGTTTTGAAACCGGTCTGGGAACCTGGTCACAGTCGGCAGCAGATGACTTCGACTGGACCCGCAACTCCGGCGGCACGCCCTCCAGCAATACCGGGCCGAGTGCTGCCGCAGCCGGAAGCTGGTACGTATTTATGGAATCTTCTTCGCCAAATTACTCCAATAAAGTAAGTATCCTGACCGGACCGTGTTTTGATCTGTCGGCAGCGAGCACTGCCGAGTTTTCATTTCAGTACCATTTATACGGCGACACAAATATGGGTGGACTGGAATTGCAGGCCAGTACCGACGGACAGGCTTGGACCAACCTCTGGTCTGTATCCGGTAATCAGGGAAATGCCTGGCATACGGCATCCGTCGACCTGACGGCCTATGCAGGCAGTATTGTCAAGCTGCAATTTAAAGGCACTACCGGTAGTACCTGGCAGGGAGATACCGCAGTTGATGATCTGAAACTGACTTCAGACGTCGGGAGCACCGGTGGAGGTTGCACCAATAGTATTTCCAGTTTCCCCTACGCCGAAAGCTGGGAAAGTAATTTCGGTGCCTGGACACAGGAAAGTGGTGATGACTTCGACTGGATACGCCTCAGCGGTTCCACTCCTTCCGGTAGTACCGGTCCAGGCGCGGCAATTGATGGTATCTATTATGCATACATAGAATCTTCTTCCCCCAATTATTCGAACAAAACGGCCATTTTGAACGGTCCCTGTTTCGATCTTTCCACTGCCGATGAAGCCACTTTCTCCTTCCAGTATCACATGTACGGAGCTGTCACCATGGGTAGCCTTACACTGGAAGTTCGTCCGGATGGAGGCAACTGGACGTCGATCTGGACCCGATCCGGCAATCAGGACAGTTACTGGCATGGCGCAAGCATCGGTCTGAATAGCTATCTGGGCACAACGGTTGAGCTACGTTTCGTCGGAATCACCGGAGATACCTGGCAGGGAGATATGGCTATCGACGACCTGGCATTGACCACTACGGGCGGTGGTACCGGAGCCTGTACGGATATCCGGCTTTCGCTCACCTTCGACGACTATCCGGAAGAAACCAGTTGGGAGATCACCGATAACAACGGGACCGTTCTCTATCAGGGCGGGCCTTACGGTAATCAGGCCGATGGTTCAACCATTCAGCTCACCGGCTGTCTGCCCGATGGTTGCTACAATTTCATCATCTATGACAAATATGGTGACGGTATGTGCTGCAACTATGGTAACGGCTCCTACACTTTCAGTACGAGCGATGGAACTGTACTCGCTTCCGGATCGTCCTATGGCTTTAGTGAGACAACCAGCTTCTGTTTATCGGCTTCGGGTGCCAGGGCCAATGTAAAGATCGATCATGGGCAAATGCGCCAGATATTGGAAGCATTCCCCAATCCGGCCCGGGAACAATTAACGATCCGCTATGAAAGCAAAGCTGATTCCGAAGTGATATGGCGGATCGTGGATCTTTTAGGTCAGACATTAGAATCGGAAAAGTGGGATATTTCAGCCGGTATAAATCAACAGCAAATACGGGTGGATCAGCTTCCCGCAGGTACGTATCTGCTTATAATAGAACACAATGGTCAACCCACTACCCGTCGTTTTGTGGTAAACCACTAAAGCAGTAATTGTTTTTCAAAAAGAAACTCTTGTATAATCCCAAGCCCCCCGATCTGGGGAATCGCAAAGGCAGAAACGCAGACAGCTGCGTTTCTGCCGGCGTTTTAGGTGCTTTGGGTGTGGCTAAATTTTGAATATCCGGCCCCCCGTCTATAGTAAATAGCAGGGAAAAGTTGCTCTCAGGGTATCAATAGCTGCTTCAGACATGCTCATCCCCAGCAAGAAACCACCACCGCCGGCGCCGCAGAGTTTCAATGAATAGCTTCCTTTCTCCAGACCTGTCTTCCAGATAGAACGTACCGCTTCCGGGATCATCTCCGGAAAATACTGCCACTGAACATCACTGACAGCCTGCATTCTCTCGCACACCTTTTTCCATGCGCCATTCAGATAGTCATCGATTAATTGATCGATCAGAGGTACCAAATCACCCGAGATCATACTAGCATAGTCACTCTGCCCGCATTTTTTTAGATAGAGATCGACCAGAGGTCCGGTGGAGCGGGACAAACCTGTGTCCAGTAAAAACATCTGATATGAACTTCCTTCGGGATCGGGTAGCGATATTTCCCTAATTCCTTTTTGCGGATGGATCACTACCGGATAATTGAGATAGCTGATAAGCGGATCCGTACCGGAACTGGCGCCGTGGAAAAAGCTTTCCATCCAGGCCAGTTGTCGCTTCAACAAGTTCAGTTTCCCGGTATGACGATGGATTGGAGCTTTGGCAAATCGATCATAGACAGCAGCACAAAGTGCCCCCGAACTCCCCAATCCGTATCCCAGAGGAATGTTGGAACGAAAGATCCAGCCCTCCCGGCAGGCCTTACTGAAAGCCGGCACATTCAAAAATGCGTGCCCTTCGGCATCATCCAGATATTCGGCAAACCTCAGCAATCGCTCATCGGGTACCGCCGCCAGTTCCCATTCGCCGTAAAAGCGGTTATAAGGAACAGCCAGTGCCCGCGAGCCGTTGATGACGGTATATTCACCGAAGAGGAGTAATTTGGATAAGTATTTCAAAGGCTAGTCGTAAGTCAGTTAGTCATAAGTCATTTAGTCAGCCATGCCCAGGAAGTGGAACGGCCCCTCATTGCTCCATCAGTAGATCGCTATAGGAGCGTTCGATCAGGTCCTCCTTCCTGATTCCTAACAATCCGATATAGTGATCACATTGCTCCTGTAATCGCTCCAGGCCAATGGTGCCGTCTGTATCGATAGCCTCAATTTCGACAAAATGACCGAGTCCTTCCACCACATCGACATGAAACTTTACATTATCAATGAAATAAATGGCCCGGTGTTTATCTACTATCACTAAAGTATCCAGCGCCGCCTGCAACACATGTTTCAATGCCCCGTCCGTTTTGGGATGATACAGGCTTACGGTAGAGGTCTTGGGGCCGGCCTGATCCGGACGTGCGTAATGGATCAGGGTAGTCTCAATATTCCCCTGGCGTAACTTCAGCCGGCCTGAGGGAACCACAAAATAAGTATCTATCTGGTGATCAATGCCAATAAAGCGGGCATTTTGCGCTTCCAGAATCTGCCGTATTTGTTCAGCCCGATCAGTGCGTGCCTTTATTTCAACGTTGAGGTGGGTCATTTAAATAGGGTACAATTTATTGAGCAAGCTCAAAAATAATCTTTTTCATTTTTTGAACGCTTGTTTCTTACGGTCCTCCGGTAAAATGAAAAACCCCGAACTTCCGCAGAAGTCCGGGGCTTTATCTTATTCCTCGGATCTAAACTGACCTTGAGATCAGTAGAAGACTGATCTGGATTAATCCTGATCGTCCTCTTCGCTATCCGTGCTCAACATGTCTTTCAGTTCGCTGAAACCGGCCAGATCGCCAAGAGTACTCTTTTCGATACTGGATTGGGTTTTCTTGATCGCTTTCTTGGTCTGCTGACGCTCAGCCTGCTCCTGCTTACGCACTTCAGCATCGGCTTCACGGCGAATATCATCCAGATAACGCAGATGAGATACCATGATGCGCTTATCATCCCGATTGAATTCGATCACTTTCACGGTCAGTACTTCGTCCGGTTCAGCCAGTGTATTGTCTTCCTTGCGGATGTGCTTCAGCGGTGAATAAGCTTCCAGACCGTAAGGCAGCTGTACAATTGCTCCGCGATCATCGCGGCGCAGTACGGTAGCTTCGTGGTAAGAACCTACCGGGAATACATTTTCGAAAGTATCCCATGGGTTCTCTTCCAGTTGCTTATGACCCAGTGACAGCTTGCGGTTATCCTTATCGATCTCCAGGATCATGATGTCGATCTTATTGCCGACTTTAGTGAACTCGGAGGGGTGAGAATAACGTTTGGTCCAGGACAGGTCGGAGATGTGTACCATCCCGCCGATTCCTTCTTTCAACTCTACGAATACGCCGTAAGGAGTGAGGTTTTTCACCTCTCCGGTGTGGCGGCTGCTGATCGGGAATTGATCCTCGATGGTATCCCACGGGTCGTTGGTCAGTTGCTTGATGGACAATGACATCTTACGCTCGTCGCGATCGATGGTCACCACCTTTGCTTCGTATTCCTGACCCAGTTTGAAGTATTCGCGGGCATTGATCGGCTGGTTGCTCCAGCTTACTTCGCTCACGTGGATCAGTCCTTCTACGCCCGGCTGGATCTCCAGAAATGCACCGTAATCCTCGATGTTGACGATCTTTCCTTTGACGGTAGAACCTTCCTGAATGGTATTGTCCAGTACTTCCCAGGGATGCGGCTGTAGTTGCTTCAGACCCAGAGAGATCCGTTTTTTGTTCTCGTCGAAATCAAGCACCACCACGTTGATCTTCTGGTTAAGTTGCAATACTTCGCTCGGGTGGTTGATCCGGCCCCAGGAAATATCGGTAATGTACAACAACCCATCTACACCACCCAGATCGAGGAACGCACCGAAATCGGTGATGTTCTTGACCAGACCTTCCAGTACCTGACCTTTTTCCAGGCTGGCGATGATCGCCTCGCGCTGTTCGGCCAGATCGCTTTCGATAAGTGCTTTGTGAGAAACAACTGCGTTTTTGATAACCTCGTTGATTTTCACCACTTTGAATTCCATGGTCTTTCCTACGTATGAATCGTAGTCGATAATTGGCTTGATGTCGATCTGAGAACCCGGAAGGAATGTTTCCAAACCTCCAACGTCTACGATCAAACCACCTTTAGTTTTGCTGATGATGTTACCTTTAAGTACGGTACCGTTTTCGTAAGAGTCAACGATACGTTCCCAGGCTTTCAACAACTTCGCTTTACGACGAGACAAAACCAACTGGCCTCTCATGTCTTCCTGCTGCTCGATGTAAACATCTACCTCATCACCTTCTTTCAAATCAGGTGTGTCGCGGAATTCTGAAAGGGCAACAAGTCCGTCA
>JAGQXH010000486.1 GCA_020436695.1 Lewinella sp.
AACGGCAACATCGATATCCCCGACTTGCGGGAAAAAGCAGAAAAACACAGCAATGAACTGGCCGCACTGATGGTGACCTATCCTTCCACCCATGGTGTGTTCGAAACCGGCATCAAAGAGATCTGCAGTATTATCCACCAACACGGTGGCAAAGTCTATATGGACGGTGCGAACCTCAACGCACAAGTAGGCCTGACCAGCCCGGGCCTGATCGATGCGGATGTGTGCCACCTCAATCTGCACAAGACCTTTGCCATTCCGCACGGTGGCGGCGGCCCCGGTATGGGCCCAATCTGTGTGAACGAAAGCCTGGCGCCCTTCCTGCCGAAGCATCCACTGGTAGAAACCGGCGGCGAGCAGGGCATCACGCCGGTCTCGGCCGCCCCCTGGGGCAGTGCCAGCATTTTGCTGATCTCCTACGCCTACATTCGCATGTTGGGGCGTGAAGGGGTGAAAAAGGCTTCCGAATATGCCATACTTAACGCTAACTATATCAAGGCATGTCTGGAGAAGGTTTATGACGTACTCTACGTCGGTGCCAACGGCCGAACTGCTCACGAACTGATCATCGATCTTCGCCCCTTCCGTACGCTGGTAAGCGCCGAAGATGTGGCCAAGCGCTTGATCGACTACGGTTTCCACGCCCCTACCCTTTCCTTTCCGGTGGCCGGCACCATTATGATCGAACCGACCGAGAGTGAAGATAAAGGAGAACTGGATCGCTTCTGTGAGGCTATGCTGAGTATCCGCAAGGAGATCGACGAAATTGCTTCCGGAGCAGCCGATGCGGAGCAGAATGTACTGCACAATGCACCGCATACGCTGGCCCTGATCACAGCGGATGAGTGGACGTTGCCTTATCCGCGCTCGAAAGCAGCCTGGCCGTTGCCTTACCTGGCGGAAGGGCGTAAATTCTGGTCTTCGGTCGCTCGCCTGGATGGCGCTTATGGGGATCGGAATCTGGTGTGTACCTGCCCGCCGCTTGAAGCCTATGAGCAGGAAGCATAGCATCAACAGAAAATTAACCAGTCCTTGTCGGTTGTTGGAAACCGGTAAGGGCTGGTAGCAATTCTCCAAATACCTTCGTAATTTGGGACAGACAACAATTGCGCAGGCCGATGATCACCAATATTAATCAACTAGATCTCAATAAGCGGTATACCTACGAAGATTACCTGAGTTGGCGATTGGAAGAAGCCGTGGAACTGATCCGGGGCAAGATCTTTCGCATGTCTCCTGCCCCTAATATGTCGCACCAGTGGATATCGAGTGAGCTTCGCAATAAAATCTACAATTATCTAAAAGGAAAGCCTTATCGTTCCTTTGCCGCACCATTTGATGTTCGGCTTCCGCTTCCACCTCACAAGCAGCAGGATGAGGTGATCGATACCGTCGTACAACCGGACATTAGTGTCATTTGCGACCTGTCTAAGCTGGATCGCCGTGGTTGTCTCGGCGCACCGGACTGGATAATCGAGATCCTCTCCAATAGCACTTCAAAAAAAGACCTGACAGACAAATTCGACATCTATCAACACGCCGGAGTAAAAGAATATTGGGTAGTATATCCCCATGAGGGCACTGTTATTGCTTATCGATTAGATGACAAAAATACCTATCAGATCGTTCGGCCACAGCCTTTTGTAAAGGATGAATCCGTCCCGGTGGGTATTTTCCCGGATTTTTCGATTGATCTGGAAGGTGTTTTCCCGGAAGGGTTTGAATGATTTTTTCAGGGAGACCAAAACCATATGAAAAACCGGAAAGTATCTGACGGGGGGGAATAAACATGTAAGGATGAAAAATGTGGAAAGCCTTGTGACTACTGAGTTCCCGGAAAACCTCATCCTTACATCATTATTACTGCCGGAAATCGAAATACAAGGGGAACTAGACTGGCTCGGTGCAAGTGCTACGAATTTACCCGGCTCAGGACCAGAGGCCTCTTGTTTAAACCAGCTCAGAAAGGTGCTATATTTAAGTCCATGCTGGCGACTGTATTCCGGCCGCGATAAGCCGCTGGCTTGTCAGTCTCGGATATGCGCATCGCGCTCGGCCTTTTTTGTCCTTCCCATTTTTTGACCGCAAAGATCCAATCCAAAAACATAGGATACTAGATGGGATGCAGTGGGGGGATACCGCGATATCACCCTGGCCCGAAAAGCCCTCGGTGCTAAACAGCAGCAACTCCTAAAACGGGTACAACTTAGGCAACTAGCAAAAAAACGGCTCTTTCAACACCGGGCTGCAATTGCCGGTTGCACCAGACAATTCAGCCTTTAATGTTGTGTGTTCGTTTATTCTTTCTCTCGATTATTTCTTTTAATATTCCGTCCAAATTAGCTCCAAGGAAATAGTCGTAAAAATACATTTCTTTCCCATTTTTATTTATGGTTTCGTCTGCTTCCGATGTTAGTAGGAATGAGTTCGGTTCTTTATTTATAAATTTCTCAAAATTTGCTCGCCACGTTTTTTTACGAACCTCGATTGTTACTTGTTCAGTGAGTTTTTTAGGTATATAAATTACGTCCGAAACGCTATGTACGGCTAATTCATAATACAAATCCTCAAAGGCCCTTTTGTCTAATATTTTCACAAGACCAGCTTGTCCTGGAATAAATGAAAATATTGAAGACCACTTTGGTCCTGACCACCCAGTCCAAAGCAATTCACAATTCTTATTTGTCTTTAAATTCCTATAGAATCCTCTGTCTTGTCCACCACTGCCATAAAGGAGTAGATCACTAGATTCTAAGTTCAAAGAATCAGCGTTGCTAATCTCTTTTAGCATTAACTCATAATCTGAAACTTCTATAGTCTTGTATTTTTTCATTTATTAATGACACACAACATTAAAAGCTGAATGGCCTGGTGCAACCGGCAATTGCAACCCGTGTTGAACGAAGCGGGGGGAGTCAGTAGCCTTGGTTAGACTATGGGATTTGAAATCGGCTGGAAGATGTGACAGGAAGGCTCTGACAGGATAAAAAGCTCCGATGTTGAGAGTACCTCCTCAAAAGTATGAAAAAGGGAATTGGTGAAATGAACAATAAAATAATTTTATAACAATGTGTAGTCGTGATTATGGTAGATTCTACTGCATCCGGATCCACTCGGAGTTGCGACTACGCCCGTTCTTAACCGAAAAACACATTCTCAGTAGTGAGAGGACGATATGCCCCGGATGTACCACATCACCTAAATGATCTCAGTCTGGCGAAAAGTGGTACATTCCGTTTTTGTAAAATAACCGACTATCATCGGAGAGATCACCAAATAAACAGCAACCGCATACACCAGATAACTGCTGAATTCACTCAATCCAAACCAGTCGTTCTGCCACCACAAAAGGCCCAACCCCATAGCCGCTTTCAGTATTTCCGTAAGAAAAGCCCAGGGCGATTTGTCCATTAGTGTGGTAAAGCTGAATACCGACACAAAAAGGAAAGCACCGTACAACATAATGGCAGTAAAACTCAGATCGCCGATCCGGTTGAACAGATACAGCATCAGTATAAAGGTGAGCGCGAGTTGTATCCACGACCAGATCAGCAGTGGTAGGGAAAGCCTCGTATCGAACTTTTTATAAGCATATACATCCTCCACGCCGCTGACCGGATATTTTTCCACCATGTCCGCCGGGCGCCAGCCGGTGGGCATGAACCAGATCCTTAGTTTGTCCCACCAGTTGCGGGTACGCCAGGCATCCTGCATGAGCAGGAACAGGTGTTGGAAGTTGATCAGAATAGGATTCCAGGTATGGACCGGCCGCTTGACCCCATATACCGGCGGCACTTCTTTCATCTCTTCCTGGAAGGTGCCAAACCATTTATCCCAGAAAATGAAAATGGCGGCATAGTTCCGGTCCAGATATTCCGCATTCATGGCGTGGTGCACACGGTGATGGGAGGGTGTGACGAGGATGTTTTCCAGCCAACCCATCCGGTTGATCAGTTTGGTGTGATACCAGAACTGGGCGAATAAATGTAGCGGCGCTACTACTGCGATCACCTCGGTGGGTACGCCCAGCAGTGCCGCCGGCAGCAGCAGAAAATTGAAGTAGGAGAAGATCGCGGAGATCGGCTGCCGCAACGCACAGGCCAGATTGAATTCCTCACTGCTGTGGTGAATGATGTGACGATTCCACAGGAAGTTGATCTCGTGACTCCAGCGGTGTATCCAGTAGCTGGAAAAGTCCATGGCCAGAAAGGCGACCACATACAATACCCAGTTGGCTTTAATCTCGACGATAGCGACCTTATCCACCAGCCAGCCGTAACTGAGGATCACGATGGTCAGCCCCAACACATCTTTGACCACATTGGTGAAACCGGAACTCAAACTCGAAATGGTATCCACACCCCGATTGATCTGTTTACCCATGCTTCGGGCGGCAATTTCCTCTACCAGTATTAACAAAATGAAAAAAGGAATGGCATAATTAAGTACCTGAGCGTATGTTTCCATAATTTGTTGTTAGACCTTTTACAAAAATAGCAATTAATTGGGTTCGCGGCATGTGCTGTACGGTAAACGAGGAAGGTTGACCATAGAGGGGAGGATTCATGCGGGAAGACGGACTACTTCTTTGTCAAAGCAAACTCTTTAGGTCTGGCGTTAATCAAATAATAATTTATTCAATTCCGGAATTAACTTTACCTTTAAGGGCTACGATTAGTATTTACAGACCCGAGTATCAGCTATCAGAAGTAAGGTCACCGCAATAATTAGGTATTGGAAAAGGAAGAAAATTAGTTCTAAGGTCGACGATCAACGGTTGACGGTATAATAGTGCCATCAATAATGCAAGCCTTCCTCCTCTTTTGGAAGCGCAATTTTGTCCTCAGAGTGATTGCGTGCTTCGTTTACCGTTTTCTGTCTTCCTGTAAAACTATGGCAAACTACAATTATCTCACTTGACTCAACATTTTATCATGACTAATCGCTTACTAGTTCTCGCATTTTTCATGGTCGGCACCCTAATGACGGCATTTGCCCAAGAAAAGGTGAACGACGATATGAACACCCTCATTCGCAAACATGGCCTGGATGAAAGCAAGGTAATGGAAACGGCCGGTTGGATCACCGATGTTTACGGACCCCGCCTGACCGGTTCTCCCATGCTGGATAAGGCTACCGAATGGGCGGAAAAGACCCTTAAAGACTGGGGGATGGCCAATGTACACCTGGAAAGCTGGGGCCCCTTCGGCCGTGGCTGGGAACTGGAACATTTTGAAATGCACGCCAGCACGCCGGGCTACTGGCCGGTAATTGCCTATCCGAAAGCCTGGTCACCTTCCGTGGAAGGGGAGGGAGAAGTCATCTACCTGCAGGCTGATGACGAGGAAGACCTGGCCGCCTACAAAGGAAAACTCGCCGGTAAATTTGTACTGTTTGATACCCTACGCACGGTAGAAGAGTGGTTTGATGCCCCTGCTACCCGTCACGATTCGGAAAGCCTGCTCAAACTGGCCGATGCCCCGGAGCCCACGCCGCGCCCGCGCCGCAATTTCCGTCGACTGGGAGGTTTCAGTTTTAACCAGACTCTGTGGAAGTTCATCGCCGAGGAAAAACCGATCGCCGTACTCGATCGCAGCTATAAAGGTGATCTGGGAACGGTATTCGTTTCCGGAGCCCGTGCAGCCGAAGGCCGCCCTCAGGAAGACGGTCAGGAGATCGTACCTCAGATCACGCTGGCAGTGGAGCACTACAACCGCATTTTCCGCAATCTGGAACGTGGTGTGCCGGTGAAACTGAACGTCAGCATGAAAGCCAAATACGCCAATCCGGACGGCATGGAGCACAACATCATCGCCGAGATCCCGGGGACGGATCTGAAAGATGAAGTCGTGATGTTCGGTGCTCACTTCGACTCCTGGCATACCGGTACGGGGGCTACCGACAATGGTGCCGGTTCGGCCGTCATGATGGAAGTAGCTCGCATCCTGATGGCAGCGTTTAAAGAAAGCGGTGTTCAACCCCGTCGTACCCTTCGTCTGGCGCTCTGGACGGGTGAAGAGCAGGGACTGTTCGGCTCCAGAGGTTATGCCAAAGAGCATTTTGCGGAGTTTCCGCCCGACAGCTACACGCCGCAAAGCCTGAAACCGGAGCAGGAAAAGATCTCTGCTTACTACAACCTGGACAACGGTACGGGGAAAATCAGAGGTATCTACCTGCAGGGAAATGAAGGGATCGCTTCCATCTTCCGCAACTGGTTGCAACCTTTCCGTGACCTGGAGGCCGGAACGATCACCCTATCCAATACCGGCGGAACAGATCACCTGGCGTTTGATGCCGTGGGTATTCCCGGTTTCCAGTTCATTCAGGATCCGATGGCTTATTCTACTCGTACACACCACTCTAACATGGATAACTTCGACCATCTGGTAGAAGCGGATCTATCCCAGGCGGCGACCATTATCGCTTCCTTCGTTTACCATACGGCCATGCGCGATGAGATGATGCCGCGTAAACCGTTTGAGATCGAGAAAGATGAGGATGCTTCCGGAGCCGGAGGTAATAGATAGATACTACGATGATTTGATACTGCAATACTAAGTATGTGAGCAAAATTATTGTGGCAACCTCTGATCGCGGGAATTTTCGTGCTAATTGAGGCGGAGGTTCCCGAC
>JAGQXH010000487.1 GCA_020436695.1 Lewinella sp.
TGGTCATAGGAGAAGGAGTTGTTTTGCTGATCTTCCGGATGTTCTGCCCCTTGACCCTGATCGCCAGAAAATATTCGGATTCGACAAAAGACAACTTTGATATCTACCTCCCCAACTGGCTGGCCAGGCACAATAAGCTCATCTTTACCTCTATTTTTATCTTCGGGATCGTGCTGGTACTGGTTCGGGTATTGGGGGAAAATTAATGTCAGTCGCCAGTCGCCAGTCGTAAGTCAACAGTCGTCAGTCACGGTGAGTAGTACTTGAATTTTGTGCAGTGAGGCAAAACTATCGAGATCGATCATCAGGAAACTATGCGGATAGGTCATATCGGCCCCATCGTAAAAAGAAATATACTCAAAGGGCTCGCCGATGATCGCCTTGTACTGACTGAACCCGATCAACAGGCTCTGCTCCATTTTTCCGGACTTCCGGTATTCGAGCAAAGCATTCACCGGTGACCAGCTTTCGTGGATCATATTGGAAAAAGTCAGATCCTGTCTTTTCAGGTTGCCGGTTCCCCAGCTCAGGCTAAGTGATTTTTGAGTCTGGCCGGATAATATTCCGACCTGCAAGAAGGCTAATAAGATGATGATCCAATATTTATTTTTCATGGTAGAATATTTCGGGTGATGGGTATTGTTAGATGGGGTTGCATAAAACCGGTCTGCTAGATTCTTTACCGAAATGATGTTTTGTTTACCTCTCGCAAGCCCCACTAACTCCCCTTGGGAAGAACCACGCAGCCCCTAAACAAAACATCATTTCGGTCAACTCTCTGCAAGAATGATCTTACACAAACTCATCTCACTTCTTGTCAGCCAAGCGACTACTATTCTTTAATGATCTCTGATCCGCCGGACAGTTCCTGGTATTGGATCACTGCATTTCCGCGATAGTGGACCTCAGAACCGCCGCTGGCGGTAACACTCATCTCATCGTTGACGGTCAGTGACAACTCACAACCTCCGGTCAGATCGGCTTTCAGTTGATCGGCAGCAAATTCAAAGCCGGTCATATCGGAAGCTCCGGTGGCCTCGATGTCAAAGGTTTGGGCACTACCCTGGATCTCGAGGGAAGAAGCGCCGGACAGATCGGCCGTAAGTTTGTTCATGTACATGGTACCGGTGAGATGGCTGTCTCCGGTCAGGTTCACTTCCGCCTGATCGATCTGCCAGTCGTTTTGGAGATACACTTCAGCCGTCCCCTGAGCGGTGATCACCTCAAGCTGATTGGTAGTCAGATACACCTTCAAAACCGTCTGACCGGTGATCTGACTATTATCTTTCAAGTGAATGGATAAGCGACCATTCAACTCTTCGACTTCGATCAGGGCGTGCAGGTTGTCGTTGGCTTCGATGCGCAGTGCGCTTTCCGTTTCAGAAAAGGTGACGTAGGCCTGGAAGGGGTCGGAGATGTTCACTTCCTGCAGTTCATTGATCACATGCGTTTTGGAAGTGATCTGTCCGGAAGGAGTAACGTGAAAGGCTTCCTTTTCGCAACCTATGAAATACAGGCTTACCAGGAAGAGGATCAAACTAAATACTACAGATTTCATGTCGAGTGATTTTTAGATTAATAAATGCAAGTCGCCGGTCATCTGGTCGTAAGTCATAAGTCAATCAAGTCAGGGCTAAGAATGATAGGCATTACCCCGGATTGCAGTGAAATGAGCGCTTCGACGTCCATAATTTCATCTGATCACTTTCATTCTAACACCCTTTGCAATGACTGATGACTATCGACTGAAGACTAACGACTTATTGTAATAATTCATCCGTTCTTTTCGGATAGTCCAAAGATGTGGGAGGAGGCGGGCAGAAATCGACCGAATAAAAAAGTCGAACGTTTTTTTCGGGAACTAATCCGTTCGATTTTTTCGGGCACAGGCGTTCGACTTTTTGCTAAACCCCTGATAATAACTATATTGCAGCGCCTTCACATGAGGGCGGCTTTTCCGTTCCGTTTTTGTGGGAAATCACTTATCGGATAAAAAAAATGATATTCCTACCCGAACCGGGAAGAGAGCCATGAGCCCTCCACTTCGGCTTTTTGTGTCCTGGCACCAGCAAGCGCTAATCCATCGGAGGAGACTCTTCGTCTATAACTTTGACATCAGATTAAAAATCAACTCTACCTTTTGCCGAAAGGTAGTTATGAGATATTTCTGACCGGATGGAACAGGTAATTTCTACATTGGTTTGGGCAGCACTGATACAGGGCTTATTGCTGAGTCTGCTGTATATTTTTTCCAGCAAACACCGCAGCCTGGCCAACCGTCTGCTGGGCCTGTTCCTACTCGTGATCGTATACGAAGGCATCTACACATTTGAGCCCTACAACGGCATACTGGGGTATCAATTTTACTACTTTGCGCTGCCGGAAGTGAAGTTGCTCTATCCCTTGTTGTTTTTCCATTATGTACTGGAAAAATTGGGCCGGTCGGCCCGTTACCGGAAATTTTTGCGGTATAACTATGTACTGGCCTTTGCGATCATGGGTGTTACCCTGATCAATGTGCTGCTCTTCCTGATCACGGGAAAGAAGATCGAAGACTATCTTGGCAAAGAACTTGTGGAGAACCTTTTCCTCACCCAACAGTATTACGCTTTTTTACTCATCGTTACCGTGTTTATTCTGGCCACCCGGGAGTTGATACGGTACAGGAAAGTCGTTCAGGAGGAGTATTCCGATTATCAGATGCTGAACATCAATTGGCTATGGCGACTGATCCTGGTCCTGTTACCGATCATCATCCTGTGGGGGATCAATCTCTTATGGATCGCCCTGGGTGGCAGGAATGATTTCTCCTTTGAACTGGCGACCTGGGCTTTCGTTGTGGTCTTCCTTTACTTTGTAAGCTTTCAGGCTTTTAAACATAAGAACTTGTTCGAAGGAGTGGAGGAACGACAGGAAGGTGCAAGCGATAAAGTAACCGAAGCCGCTTCCCCAAAAAACGATGTGACCGATCCGGAGCAGGACGGGCAACGGGAACTGATCCAACGCATCCGGCAACATATGGAGGCCGAGAAACCCTATCTGGATGCCTCCCTGAGTATCTATCAACTGGCCAGACAGGTCAACCTGCCGGTGCGGGACTTATCCCAGCTCATCAACCACACACTCAACCAGCATTTCTTCGATTTTGTGAATGAATACCGGATCAAAAAGGCCATGGAAATATTGCGAGATCCGCAGCAGGAGAGATTGACAGTGTTGGAGGTGCTGTATGAGGTGGGGTTTAACTCCAAGTCCAGCTTCAATACCGTCTTTAAGAAATACACGGGTAAGACACCAACGCAGTATCGGAAAAATGTGGATCAGATCGTAAAAGTTAATTAAGCATGTGATTATCTAATATCAGCAACAACTCAATATATTAAACTGATCGATCATAGTAGTTATATGAGTGGGAACTTATATCAATACCTGGATTGTTTATTGGTCATCTGAAGAATAATGCCTTCTCATAGAAGCGCTGTAACCATTTATTCGCTTGCTGATATTATTTTTTAGCGCCGGGTATAAGACTGATGACTTACGACCGGCCAACCAACGACTTTAAAATATGACCGGACCAGACAAAAACATTCAATTCCCTCTCCCCCACTACGACCGCCTCTGCTTCTTGAAAAACGTGGTAAAAAATCCGAATATCATCGTCGGTGACTACACTTATTACGATGATTTTGAGAACGTAGAGCACTTCGAAAAGAATGTAAAATACCTCTTTGACTTTACCGGCGATAAGCTCATCATCGGCAAGTTCTGCATGATCGCCTCCGACGTTACTTTTATCATGAATGGTGCCAACCACTTGACCGATGCCATTACCACCTATCCTTTTGCCATCTTCGGCAACGGCTGGGAACACGCGATGGAAGGCCGGCAATATCCCTTCAAAGGCGATATCGTGATCGGTAATGATGTCTGGATCGGTTACAATGCCACCATTATGGCCGGCGTGAGCGTGGGCGATGGGGCCATTATTGCCACTAATGCTACCGTTACCAGGAATGTAGCTCCCTACACTATCGTGGGCGGCAATCCGGCGAAGGAGATCCGAAAACGGTTTTCGGAGGATATCATTGAAAGGCTGCTACAACTGAAATGGTGGGACTGGGATATCGAGAAGATCACCCGGAACGTGCAGCATTTGACGGGGCTGGATCTGGATAAATTGGAAAAAGATTGACATTGAAAACAATGCAATATAAAAATGATGACAAAATATTACTGATCCTGGATGTGGACGAAACCCTCGTTTTCGCCACGGAAGAGGTATTGGAACGGGAAGCAGATTATTCTACCCTTCTAAAAGACGTATACGATACATAGGATGGCTTTGAGCCATCCCATAGATCAACGTTCGAAACAATAAAAACATTCGAATGAGCATTCCAATTCAAATCAGGACCTTTCTGGCCATCCTATTAATGACCAATATCTTTGCCTGTCATTCCGGTAATGATACTTCCGCCGCAGAGGCTGGCTACTCCGATGTGCAAATTGCCGGTGCCATGAAAAACGTCATGTGGAAGGGCGAATTGCAGAGCGTGATCGATCTGGATACGATCCGGAATAAAAAAGGACTATACGGCCTTGGCCCAGTCAGCTATCTACGAGGTGAGATCCTGATCAATGACGGGAAAACCTATGTTTCGACGGTATTGACCGATACTACCATGTCGGTGAAAGCCACCAATCAGGTATCTGCTCCATTTTTTGTGTACGGCTATGTCCAGGAGTGGGAAAGCGTTGAGTTGCCCGGATCGGTAAAAAATATACAAGACCTGGAGACTTTTTTAGATGAACGAACGAAGTCAGCCAAAAGGCCCTTTGTTTTTAAACTGACCGGACCGATAGCTTCCGCAAATATTCACGTTCAAAACCTACCGGAAGGGACAACGGTTAGTTCCCCGGCGGAGGCCCATCAGGGACAAAAGACTTACGCTCTGGAAAATGCTGACGTAGCGATCATCGGCTTTTTCTCCACCGGGCACCAGGGCATATTTACCCATCACGATTCTTTTGTACATATGCATCTGATCACTGCGGATGAGCAGCAGATGGGGCATGTGGATGAAGCAGCATTTCAGTCGCAAAAGATGACTTTATATTTACCCATGCAATAGACCTTCACATAATAATCTCACAATGTCAGGGTTCCGACAGTAAGCTGACCACAACATGTGGAAACAAACGGATTTGATCGTATTTTGATCAAAATACCGAATATCATGAAAAACTGGACATGGCTTTTGATCACCGGACTGCTTGCCTTGGGCGTCACTTACATTCTGAAGAATTATTTCGCGGCCGGTGATGACCTGCCGGATTTCATTACGGGTCTGGGTACGGCCCTGATACTGGGGAGTTTATGGGTGGCTTATCGCAATGGAGAGCTGAAAAGGCCTATTGATTGAGGTACCCTTCAACGGCGTTGACATGACCAGCATACTAATGATGATCATCGTCCATGCTGATGGTTGTCAATATTTGGCAGTGAAATTTGCGTGAACTTATCGAAATTCCTGAAATCAGGATCGCGCTATTCCGACGGTGAAGCCGGATCAAATCTGTCAACCATGAAAAAGATACTGATCATTGAACGCCATGACCCTTTACGGGAATCTATAGCTGAATTCCTGGCCTTATATAATTTTCGCGTATTTGAGGCTCAAACCGGTTATCAAGGGCTACAGCTTGCCAGGGAAGAAGCACCTGATCTGATCATTTGTGCGAGAAATTTCTTTGATTGTTCCTGCTGGCAGATCCTGGAGGAATTAAGAAAAGAAGGTTCAACCCGGGAAACCCCATTTATCTTTCTATCCTCCAAACCGGCGGGCGAACAACACGAAAAACTCAGCGGTCAAAAAGCCGTATCTATTCTGATCAAGCCTTTCTCGATGGATGATCTGTTAAAAACGATCCGGGAATGTCTGGCTCCCAAACCGGCAATTACTAAATTGGAAGTATGGAATTCTGATAAATCATCTCTTTCTTATTCCTATATTGGTTGATAATTCTATATAGAACCAGCAACCAACTAACATGACGCTCGAAACCATCAAGGACAATCTGATCAGAGATGCCATCTTCCACTCCGAACCCGAAATAATGGGCCTTCCATCCGTGGTGGGTTACGAAAAAAAATTCAAATGGAGCTGGATGGCCACTCAGTTGAATACCTTCATCGTGGCCACTGATTTTGGGGAGGAAGAGATCACCCGCCCGCTCATCGAAGAACATCTGACGGAGGCCTTTTATTACGCAGAAGATCACTACAAGGGATGGCCGCGCGGATTACAATCCGGCGTTGGGGTGATCTCCGTATTGCTGTCCGACGAGGTGGATGCCGGGGCAAAGGAGTTTTGCCTCAAACTGAAAGCAGGGAAAAAATGGGCCGGATTTACCATTCCGGTAGTACTCGATTGCACGGCTAATGAGATCTTTTATTTTGAGAAGAACCCGATGTGGGGCCGGATCTATTTCCCCCATTTCAGAAAGTTGATCGAGCGCATTCAGTAGTTGTAAGACCTTGTCGCCGGAACGTACTAAGCCGACTGCATCTTCTGCTGAAACGTCAGCACAATGAACTCTGCCGGTCGGGTAACGGCAACCATAA
>JAGQXH010000488.1 GCA_020436695.1 Lewinella sp.
GGAGGTGGTTCTCTAACGAAGAGTAGCACAAAAAGGCCCCATCAGAGTTGCTACGTTTAATTTGCTCACATACTTATATTATTAGGAAATGATCCCAGTGACGTGCTACCAAACATTCAGCACCAGGTACCCAGTACCCAATCTATCTATTTCTAATCCACTGTAATACCTGCTGTGCTCCCTGAGTAGCCACATTGGCGGGCAGGTCGACCAGTTTTCGGTCCTGCAGGTCGATGGCCACAGCCTTATTGTCGGTTCGGTTGCGCAAGACAATATACCGGTTATTGCGCGCACTGGAAGAGATGTTGGTATTGACATCCTGCGGAGTGGGATAGAGGGCATTGATGGAAAACTGATCCGCCTCCTGCTCATAGGTAGGTAAGGCCAGCTGAACTTTGCCATCGTCCGTAGCAAAAGCAAACAGCGGCTGAAATTCATTCTCATCGATCTTATATTCGGCAATGGGGAGTACGGCCTGTGGTGCATTTTCGTTGGCCAGATCAAAGGCAAAGGTGCCCTCGTCTTCGGCAAAACCGATCAGGAAGTGTTCCCACACTTCCAGCCTCAGAATGTTACCGCTCTGGGCATCTTCAGACATGCGTTCGCTCAGGAACTGCGGCTTGAGCACCGGCAGTAATTCCCGTTGGGAAACATTGTAGACATAAATGGTGTTGGCCCCGCGGATGCCCACCAGTTCACTATCGTTATTGTAAGTGATCTCAGCCAGGAAATACGGAAAATCAGGACTGACATTCACCGGAAGCACCTCACGACCGATCTGCTCACAATTCTCGGTATTATACACTTCCAGCACCCGGTGGCTGTCGCCGAAGTCTTCATCATAAGTGGTGGAATCGGCTGTAATGGCCAACAGAATACCCAATTCCCGGATCCAGATCTGATTACCATCCATAACCGCATTGGTGATCTCGCAATTGTGGCTGGCCGGCGGCGCAATGGATCTGTCGTTGGTATTGTTATCGGTAGAGGCCTCGCCGGTGGTGTCGATCGATTCATTACCGGTAGCCGTCGTGCTGGAAGTTTCGCCGCCACAGGCGATGATCATGGAAAAAGCGGATAAGACGAATAGTGTTCTTAGTAAACGCATGGATCTCTCTTTTGGGGGAAAGGAATAAAGGTATGAATTTTTTCATCGACAGGATTCACCCGTAGAAGAGAAGCAGAAAAATTTTATTACGAATTGTTTCGTATAAAGTTTGCAATTGTAGAAATTTGCTGGTATGTTTGTATTACGAAATGATTCGTATTGAAGAGATAGAAAAACTCTATACATGTCAGGATCCTCTTTTTTTAATAAACCAACCGAATCTGAACTCGCCATTTTACAGGTGTTGTGGGCGCATGGACCAAGTACGGTGCGCTTTATCAATGATACTTTAAACGAAGCATCTGACGATGAACGGGAGATCGGCTATACCACTACCTTAAAGCTGATGCAGCTTATGTTGGACAAAGGACTATTGGAAAGAGATACCAGCAGTCGAACCCACGTTTATCGCCCCCTGATCAATGAGCGGGAAACCCGGCAACATCTGCTCGATAAATTTGTGGATACTACTTTTCGCGGTTCGGCTATGGATCTGGTCATGCAGGCACTTGGTAACCACAGCGTATCGCAGGATGAGCTGGCCGCGATCAAGGATCTGATCAAAAAAATAGAAGAGGAGTGAATTGATGTTACGATACTGAGATATTCGAACACCCAAACACATCAACACCAGTAAAAGCTAACAACTGTTTATGAATACCTTATCCACACTTCCCGGAGAATGGATCTATGCGCTCGGCTGGACCGTCATTCACTCACTCTGGCAGGCGCTGATTGTGGCGCTGATCGTGGGCGGATTGCTGCTTCGTATGCAAAAACAGGCTGCCTGGAAGAGATACTGGGTAGCACATTTCGGATGGTTTTCCATCTTGCTGTGTGCCATCATTACCTTCTTCTACTATTATCAGCCGCAGGGCGCGGAAACACTGGGTATTACGTCTCAGGTGACTTCCACAGAGGTTGTTTCCGACCAAGGATCTTATGGCATGCTGGGTGCCTACATTCAAATGTTTAGCGATTACTTCAACCGGAATTTACCGCTGATCGTCAGCCTCTGGGCGCTTGGTATGGGGATATTTCTGCTGCGTTTTCTGGGCGGATTACTTTTTTTACAACACCTTAAAGTGCACCGGATCCGGCCTTTACCTTCCGGCTGGCAGGATCGCTTCGCAAAATTGCAGAGAAAGTTGAGTGTCAATAGCCCGGTGCGTCTGCTGGAATCTGCACTGGTAAAAGTGCCAATGGTCATCGGCTGGTTGAAGCCCGTTGTGCTCCTTCCCATCGGCACCATCAATGCCCTGTCCACCGAACAGGTAGAGGCTATACTGGCCCACGAGCTGGCCCATATCAAACGGCATGACTATCTGTTGAATCTGATCCGCTCTCTGGTAGAAGTATTGTTTTACTTCAATCCTGCGGTATGGTGGCTGTCCGCTCAGATACGCGTTGAACGGGAGCACTGCTGCGACGATCTGGCCCTGGAGGCCTGTGGTGATTCCCTGTCTTATGTCCGTGCACTGGTAGCTCTGCAGGAATTGAGCCAAAAGCCGATCGGCGGCCTGGCTATGACGTTCATCGGTTCCAAACCCGAGTTATTAAACCGCGTTCGCCGCATTTTAAAACAACCCGACGATAAATCCGACACCATGGAAAAATTTGTAATCACCTGTCTGTTATTTTTATGTTTATCTTTTACACTGCTGAGTGCAAGACAGCCGGACGAGGCATTATCGGCCGCTTCGGGAGACTTGCCGGAGAATAGCGTTCTGGTCGCCGTACAACCCGAAGGAGACGCATCCGGGGAAGAAGTACTGCAGCTTACCGTCATCCAGGACGCGGAGAAAGAGAACAACGTCTCCTCTCCGGAAGCTGATCGTCAGTTCATCTCCAGGGATACCGTTCCCGGTAATCATTCGTATACTTTTCAGGGAGACTGGAACGGGAAGGAATATAACGTAAAGATCATCAACAACAAGATCAAAAAGCTCTCCATTAACGGCAAGACGATACCGGAAGAGGAGTTTGCGAACTATTTTGATGAAGTGCAGGACCTGCTTGATAATAACGTACCACCTGCACCTCCGGCACCGCCAGTTCCTCCGGCTGCCCCCGTTCCGGCTCCGGCTCCAACGCCTCCCGCACCACCTGCAAATACTGCTGTACCCAGCCCTCCTTCTCCTCCGACACCTCCGAGTCCGGCCGCTCCGGTAGCGGCTCCGGCTCCACCGGCACCTCCCAGAATAAAACTGGAAAGACCAACGAGCAGCGAAGAAGGGAACAACGACTATAGCTACCACATCCGCCTTTCCGATGATGGGGCACTACAGGAAGTTACTGCTAACAGTTCCGTGTGGGTAAGTGCTGACACTGATGCCGACCGCTCTTTTGTTTACCGGAATTCACCGAAAGGCGATGATGTAGTGGTGGTAGTAAATGTAGAAGACCTGGATACCGAAACACCGGAAAATGTCGTCATTGAGCTTAAGGATAACGTGGTGATCAGAGATAGCGACGTTCCTTTGAACGTTACTTCAGACATGGCCTTACATGAGATCAAAGCAAATGACGCCGTTGTGTTTTTTGGTCCCGGAACCAAACCCAATATTCAAAGTGACTGGAAAAACAGGTTGGAAAACCAGATGATCGAAGATGCTGTACTTTCTGCGAACGACAGTTATCACGTAGAATTATCTGACAAAGCGCTGTTGATCAATGGCAAGCTACAGTCGGAGGAATTGCACCAAAAATATCTGGAAATGTTGCAGCAGTCTCTGGATCGGCCTTTGAATGGCAGCAGTAATCATTTCTTCTTTAAAACTTCCGGCCCCCGTATGGAGTGATATAAAGGAGAAGAAGAGTTGAAAGAGATCTTGTGATCACTGTATTTTTACAGACTATTTGGTCATAGATCTAACTACCATATTTTCACATATACTCTGGACATTTGGAAGTTTGGACGTTGGAATCTTGGGATTCATCCAAATATCTCTACTTCCCAACTTCCATTTGTCCAGTGGTAAGATTTTCATAACAATAACTACCAAAATATGCTCAATATGAAGTTGTTGACATTTTCAAAATTAATTGTTCCGGCCTTAGTGCTGTGCCTGTCGGCTAACCACAGCTACGCACAGGAGAAACAACAGCAATCTAAAAGTGAGGATGCTTCCCAAAAAGTGATCGTTAAAAAGATCGATGGAAAAGCAGGAGAGCAGGAGATTAAAGTCATCGTCAATACGGATGATGTGGATATTAATGTGGAGCAGAACGTACAGGTAGAGGTACAGGAGATTGACGGCGAAAAGCATATAAAGGTGGAAGTGAAGCCCCTGGACGGTGAAACCGAGATCATCGAGTGGACCGGCGAAGGCGATCTTCCGGAAGACATGCGTCAAAAGCTGGAATCGAAAGGGATCTATCTGCATGAGGTCAATCCGGATGCCGAAAAAGGCGTCTTCATCTATAAAGACGGGGGAGAAGATGCTTCCTTCAACTGGGTGAGCGATGATATGCCCGGTGCATTCCTGGGGGTAGTTAGCGCCGTCGAAGCCAAGATGACGGTGATCGTCGACGAGGATGGAAAAGAACAGATCACGGAGTCACCTGCTTCGGATGAAAACGGCCTGGTAGTGGGTGAAGTTGTGGAAGGCAGTGCTGCCGAAGAGGCCGGCCTGAAGAAAGGAGACATCCTGCGTAAGATTGACAACACGACACTGGAAGATTTTAGTGATCTTGTCGAATATATGCAGGATACCGAGGTCGGGCAGCAGGTAACGATCGCTTACGAGCGCAATGGACAGGTGACGGAAGCAAAGACGACGCTCACAGAACGCAAAGGTGGTTATGGCAACGTGATCATCGAAAAGATCGCAGATGGGAAGGAACTGGATAAAGATGGTAATGTCTTTTTCTTCCGCACCGAAGATGATCTTAAGGTGCATCAAAAGCACCGCATCGTGGTGATCACCCGTGGAGGCGAAGATACCAGTAAAGACGTGATCGAAGTTTCCCCTGAAACCCTGCCCGACACCGAATTGCAACGCACCCTTTCGCTGCGCGATTACAATCTGTATCCCAATCCTACCGATGGCAATCTGCGCCTGCGCTTTTCCGGAGAAGCCGTACCTACGAAAATTGAGATCAATGATATGAACGGTAAGAATATGTATCGCGAACGCCTCAATCGCTTTTCCGGTCAGTACGATGAGAACATTGATCTGTCAGATCTGCCTTCCGGTGTTTTTCTGCTGACCATCAGGCAGAATGATAAGGTGTATACCGAACAGATCGTAGTGAAGTAGACCGTTATTGCGGAGTTGAGATGTCTGATAAGCTCTCGCCTTAGGAGACGCTCTCAACTTCATAATTGCAATATGATATTTTTGCAAATAAGCATAGAAGAGGTTGTTTCAGGACGTATGAGACGACCTCTTTTCATTTTCCATACTATCCGGCCTAACACCTAATACCAAGCACCAAAACCTCAGTACTCATCGATCCAGCCACTGCTTGAAATCAGATACCCGGTCACGGCTGACGATCACCTCCAGATCAGCCGGAGCAGGCAGGAGATCCAGCTTTAGCCTGCCGTTAAAATAAGTGTGGATCCGGTGAATGGCCTCCAGATGAAGAATGATCTTGCGGCTGATGCGGAAAAAATCACGCGGTGACAATACCTGTTCCAATTGATCCAAAGTGAAATCGATCAAATGCTTTTTGTTTTCGAAGGTGATGGCATAGACCAGACTGTCTTCGGAATAGAAATAGCGTACGTCCGTAGTGCGCAGATAGATCAGTTGCTGGCCTACCTTGATCAGGAAACGTTCCTTGTAGGAAGGGGTGATGAGAGCATTCTTCAACTGGGAAATGAGTGACAAAGAGAGATGAGGGACGGGCCGGTAAATGTTCTCGTACTTATGCAGAGCGGCGTCGAGTTCTTCCGGTTCGATCGGTTTCAACAGATAATCGATGCTGTTGACCTTGAAAGCCCGCAGGGTGTATTGATCAAAAGCGGTAGTGAAAATGACCGGCGCTTTAATCTTCACCTGGTTGAAGATATCGAAGCTCAATCCGTCGGCCAGCTGGATATCCATAAAAATGAGTTCGGGTTCCACCTGGGGAGTGGATAGATAATCGATGGCAGATTCGATGCTGTCCAGTGCAGGCAATAACTGGGCATGCGGACGGGCGCTCTGGATCAGTTTTGCCAGCTGCTTGGCCGCCGGCTGTTCATCCTCGATGATCAGGATCTGCATGAGATGTAAAATTCAGGTGCAAGTCCAAATGTAAAGGTTTTTTGGAGGGAGTAATGGGATAAATACGTTGGAAAAGGAAAATAAAATACTGAGAGAAGGGCGTATTTGATTTTTTTTATCCGGGAAAAAAGAAAATATTTTACTGGGAAAATGTTGCATTTATAATAAGTGATTCATTTGCATATAATTAATAAATAATATTCAATTTACTGATTTAAAATATTTTTCGCATCATTTTTAAATTCAGATTAAACATAATAGTGTGTTTCTAACTGTTTTTTCAAAAACTGGTATGTTACATTTT
>JAGQXH010000489.1 GCA_020436695.1 Lewinella sp.
CATGATTCCAGTCGGGGGGTATTACTGAAAGGAGACGGGAAGGGAGATTTTACCTACGTCACGCCGGATCAGTGCGGTATTCGGATCACCGGAGAAGTCAGAGATGCCTGGGCCTTCCAGCAAGATGGCAAAATCTTCATGCTGGTGGCCAGAAACAATGATAAGTCTTTGCTATACCAGAGGCAATGATATAACCGCTGGGCTTTCATGCGCTCTGGTATAGCAAATTGGATCCGTTTATTCCACCCTAAACCAGTCAAAATCGACATAACCACCTGCCTGCCGGGTCGCATAATTAAAAAGGCCGAACTTATTACCGGTAAAGACCGTCAAACTGAATTTCATCTCCAGCGCATTGCCAAGCGGCTTGAAGAGTTCATTGTCGGTGCTGTATTCGAATTGTGCCTTTTCGGTTGAATTTGAAGCAATAGCCCGCAGGTATATAGTTGTGCCGGCGATCTTCACATTTTCCACGTTCAGGCCGTTATTGACCATTTCCACGTAGTATTCGCCATCCAGTTTCTTGACGGCGATATAGGCGTAGGGGTCCTGAAATACGGCCAGGCCGGCGACATCCCCATCTTTCATATTGGCCAACTCTATTTTTGTTGTACCGATGGTCGGGATGCTCTGATCGTACCGGGCAAAAGGTCGTTGAGTCAGCATGTTGCGAGCTTCACGCAGGTTGCTTACCGGACGTCCGGTAGTTATTCTTAAGTAACCGGGGCGTTGAGTCAGTGACCATCTGGCGGTATCCGGATTGTGGTTCCAACCCCACTGCATGCCGAGCTTCTCCCCATCGAATTCAGACGAAGTAGGAAAGTCTTTAACCGGCCAGGTCTTTCCCACATCGGGCTTTTTGTAAGTCACCACGCCCTTACCGTCTACGCCCACCATCGGCCAGCCATCTACCCAGGTTACCGGTTGCAGGGAAGGGAAGCGCCCAAAGGGACCACTATCCACAAACAATATTGTCCACCATTCTCCCGACTGGACATGGATCAAAGCCCCCTGATGAATACCAAAATTTATTCCCGGTGTAGGATCACTAATGACGACCTTCTGCTCGTAAGGCCCGTAAATATTTTTCGAGCGAAGGGCCACCTGAATACCGTCCAGGCCACCGTAAGTGCAATACAGATAGTAGTAGCCGTTGATCTTGTAAACATGAGCTCCTTCCAGGCCTCCGCGAATGTCGCCGGTATATACCAATGAATCAGGCCCAAGCGGTGCAAGGTCCTCATCTACCTCTGTGATGCTGATCTTACTGTAGCCATGTGCTACGTAGATCTTCCCGTCATCATCATAAAACAGGCCCGGATCGTAGAAACCTTTCTCCAGCCTTTTGATCTCCCAGGGGCCTTCAGCTTTGTCGGCCGTACAGTGGAACCCGCCTTCATCCAGGGTAATAAACAAAAGATGAAATTTGCCATTATCGTATTTCATACTGGTTGCCCATTGGCCGTGGCTGTAGCGATTGCAATTCTGCAGATCATAACACCTGTCGAAATCGAAGCGGGGCACTGCATTACTGCAATACTCCCAATTGACCAGATCCTTGGATTGCAAAACCGTCACTCCCGGAAATACAAACATCGTAGTGCTCACCATATAATAAGTGTCCCCAACGCGGATCACATCCGGATCGGGAAAATCGGACGGTATCACCGGGTTGGTGTAAGTACCGTCACCATTGTCACTATGTGTTTTTCTTCGGGTATGAATGGAATAGGTCTTCCCAGCTTCGGTGGGCCAGTCGTATACCAGTGTGTTTTGTAATCGGAGATCCTCCAGAGCAGACTGATCAGCAATGAGCGGGTCTTTAATGGCCGCCGTCTGATAAAAACGATTCGAATTCACCCCTTCGGCCGGTTTAAGCGAAATATTATCTCCGGTGAATAGTTGGTTTTTGGAGCAAATACGGCAATTACCTCCCAGGTGCGATTTGATCTCTACGTCCTTAATGACGCCATTTTCCCAAGACATCGATACGATCTCAAAACCGCCCCGCAGTCGAATGCCTTGCACGCTTCCGTCCTGCCAGCTATCCGGTAAGGCGGGAAGCAGAAAAATATTACCATCCTGGCTTTGCACCAACATTTCCGTAACGCCGGCCGTAAACCCGAAATTACCGTCAATCTGAAAAGGCGGATGCGCATCAAACAGGTTCGGATAAGTGCCTCCTCTTTGGGTACCATCGGCCTGGATGGAAGGGCTTAACTGATCAGTGATCAGCTTCAGGGCATGATTGCCGTCCAGTAATCTAGCCCATAAGTTCACTTTCCAGCCCATCGACCAGCCGGTAGACGCATCCCCGCGTGCCAGCAGGGAAGTCTTTGCCGCCTGGAACAATTCCGGATAGTGGAAGGGAGAGATCTGATTGGATGGATATAAACCATACAGGTGAGAAACATGCCGGTGTTTGTCATTGGGATTATCCCAATCGTACATCCATTCCTGCAGCTGCCCCCAGCGCCCGATCTGCATGGGTGGCAGGCGCTCCAGCGTAGCCTTTATTTTACTAACCAGATCGCGATCGATATTCAGTAATTCGGCTGCTTTTATGGTCTTGGTGAACAGGTCGAACAGTAGTTGGTTATCCATGGTCGTACCGGCAGCTATGGATGAGCGGGAATGATCAGCCGGTGCATTTTCCGGAGAGATGGACGGAGCAACCACCAGCCATTGGTGCTCCGGTTCTTCTACCAGAAAACTCAGGTAAAATGCTACTGCACCTTTCATTATCGGGTAAACAGACCTGAGATACTCCAGATCTCCATTGTATTCATATTTTTCAAACAGGTGTTGGGATAGCCAGGCACCGCCCATTGGCCACATCCCCCAGAAGGCACCGTCGATGGGGGCATTCATGCGCCAGATGTCCGTGTTGTGATGCACTACCCAACCTTTAGCGCCGTACATACTTTTGGCGGTCTCTTTCCCGGTCTCGGCAAGCTCTCGCAGCATTTGAACCAGCGGCTCATTCATTTCACTGAGATTCGTGATCTCTGAGGGCCAGTAGTTCATTTCCGTGTTGATATTGATCGTGTACTTGCTATCCCAGGGAGGGTTGATCTGGTTTGTCCAGATCCCCTGGAGATTAGCTGGTTGTCCGCCGGGCCTTGAGGAAGAGATCAATAGGTATCGACCAAACTGATAGCAAAGGGCGACCAGATGGGGATCATTTCCTTCGGCAAAATGTGCAATCCGGTCATCGGTAGGCAGAGAGGCAGCATCTGTAGATCCAAGATCGAGCTTAACCCGCTGAAAAAATTGCTGATAGTCGGCAATATGGTCGTCGCGTAGCTGTTGATAATCTTTTTTCAGCGCGGCCTGCAGAAAAGCATCGGCTTTAGCCCCAGCATCGGCACTGATGTCCTTATAATTCTTAAAACAAGAGGCGATGGAAATATATAATGTAGCTGAATTGGCACGGTGGACCACCAAACTACGGTTATCGTTTGCCGCTGCCACCGTACCACCTTCTGTAGTGATTTTGACCTGAGCCTGAAACCGGAGTCCGGCTTTTACCTGATCCCAGCCACTGGTCATTCCGGACATCAGCAACTGATCATTTCCGTTGGTGGAGACCTCTACTTCTGCCGGACGATCCATCGTCGCCGTAAAATTAATGCTGCCGGTCTGGTCAGCGGTTACTTTTACAATGATCACCTGATCGGGTGCAGAAGCGAAAACTTCGCGCTGGTAATTAACACCATCTACTTCATATCGGGTAGTAGTTATTGCCGTCTCCAGGTTCAGTTCCCGGTAGAATTTAGTGAATTGCTCATGGCCCGGAAAGATTAGATGAAGATCCCCCACGGTTTGATAGGGCATGCCCTGCGAAATACGGCTGATAAATTTTTGATTCACCAGATCCTGCGCTTCCTTGTACTTCTCCGCAAAGATCAGTCGACGGACTTCCGGTAAGGCTTCTCTGGCATCCGGATTGTCGTTCCGGTAAGGAGAGCCGGCCCAAACGGTGTTTTCGTTCAGCTGGATATCCTCCATGGAAGGATCACCGAATACCATGGCGCCTAAACGACCGTTGCCGATAGGCAGTGCTTCCACCCATTGATCGGCGGGGTCATCGTACCAAAGTTTAAACAGGGTATTGCTCTGTGCCGACAAAGAGGTATGGAGCAGTAATCCGGCCAGGAGCGGCAGGAGGCACTTGTTATAGTTCATTTTCGTTGGTTATCGTTTAATAAGTGACGGAGCAAAATACTAATTACATTGTCAATTAAATTAGATAACATTGCTCATGTTCCATTGCTTCATTGTTTCACTGACAAGACAGCCATGAAATGGAAGGTAGCGACATCCCGCACCCGCAGGGTCGGGACAATGGAACCATATAGCATCGAATCGCCTGTTGAAGAATCCGTCCGTTCAATTTTTGTGTTACAGAATTTTGTTGACAGTGTACTAATAGGGCATAATAACTTAAATTATCTTGATTTTTCGGCATTAATAAATCTTAAATCAGTTGTAAAATACGGCCGAATTGCAAGCTGAACAACTTAACGACCAATGGATTTTCATCACCTGATGCTCTTCTTTTTCAGTGCGGTAGGCGCATTTAACGGCTTGTTTTTAAGTGCTTATTTTGCACTGTTCATTAAACATAAAAGCCGATCCACCTATTTCCTCTCCGCTTTGTTGTTCGCAATCAGTACCCGGGTTACCAAATCCGTATTTCTGATCTTCTATCCGGATACCTCCAATGCCTTTATTCAGGTAGGGCTCACGGCCTGTGCACTGATCGGTCCGCTGTTGTATCTATATGTAAAGACCACGGTGCAGGACGGAAAGATCGGCAAATGGGAGTGGGCCTATCATCTGGTGCCTATCAGCCTTATCATGGCGCTGATCTGGTATTTGTATCCCTATCAGGATAACCCCTTCCTTTGGAGACGTACACAAAGCGGATTTTTCAGCTGGATGTTATACAGTTATTGGTTCGTTTATCTCGTTCTTTCAGCCCATCTCATCAGGCCCCTGGTGTGGAAGCTCTTTACCAAACGGGACAAATTGATCGACAGGGACGTCTGGCTCATTTCCCTGGTAAGTGGCGTTTCTATCATCTGGCTAGGCTACACTACTACCAACTACACCTCCTACATTGTAGGTGCTTTTTCTTTTACCTTCGTTTTTTATCTGCTGGTACTATTGTGGATCTTTAAAAGAAGAAAAGCCACCCTCTTTTTTGACGAACCGGTGAAATATGCCAACCGGAAGATCGAGACCGGTGAAGCTGATGTACTGGCTGAAAAATTAAAGTTACATTTTGAAGAGAAGGAAATATTCAGGAATCCTGATCTCACCTTATCTGATGTAGCCGAAGCGCTTGATGTTCCTTCACATCTGCTTTCCCAATACCTCAACGACAATCTGGGAAAAAGCTTTTCCAGTTTTGTGAATGAATACCGCATCCGGGCCGTAGAGCAGGAGCTACTGAAGGAAGATCACCAACTTACGTTGGAGGCTATCGGCAATGAGTGCGGGTTCCGTTCGAACTCCTCTTTTTACGCTGCTTTTAAAAAGATCAGGGGGGTGACACCGGCTCAATTTCGAAAAGCACAGAAATAGGCGTTCTTTTTCTTCGGATTTATAAATCCGAAGATCATTGGCTATTTAAAATCCACCTTGAGCTTGTCGATCAGGTACTTTTGCCCATGTCACAAAACAGCCTTGTTGTTTGCGGCATTTTTCTAATCACCCTAAACTGGAATTACCATGAAGAACATTTTCTTCCCGTTGTGCCTCCTGCTGGGCACCCTGCAACTGACTGCTCAAACCGAACTTGAACTCATTACCAGCACTGTAACGGATTACATTGAAGGTACTGCCAATGGCAATCAGGCTCGTATCAAAAAGGCCTTCCACGAAGACCTCAATCTCTATGCTATCGATGGTAAAAATAAGCTGATTACCCGCTCCGGACAAAAATATATTGCCGCTATTGAGGAGGGGAAAAAGTACAACCGCATCGGTCATATCGTTTCGATCGACTACGAGAACAATGCAGCGGTAGCCAAGGTGAGTATCCTCATGCCGGATATCAAGCGGATGTATACGGATTATTTGCTGCTACTGAAAGTGGAGGGGCAGTGGAAGGTCATCCATAAGTCTTACACTTTTGTGGATTATCCGAAGTAGTGTTTCCCGACCCGGCCGGCTGGAGTGTTGCACCGGCTGTTTCACTGAATGGTGGAAATACTCGATTACCCCTCAATCATTTTTTTTAACTGCTTGATCATTTCCGTAAAGCTGTGATAATAGATCTTAGGGGAAAGATCGATCTCATTGGCAAAGTAAACGGCCGGGTCGGAAGTGTCCTCTTTTTTAAACATCAGCCAATTGCATCCCTGACTGGATAGAAATACTACAAATTGCGCTACAAATGCCTTTTGCTTTTCAAATACTTCATCAATAAATAAAGCAGATAGATATCCGGCCATGTAACTTTCCAGGTGTCTGGGGTCGTGATGTTCTCCGGCAAATATTCTATTTCGGGAGCCCATCGTTCTTAGAAATTCAAGATAGGCTTCTGGTAGTTCCTGCACACCGTTCCCAAATATTTCTAAGAGATCAGACGAAGAGTAACCTATATCCCAGTCTCCT
>JAGQXH010000048.1 GCA_020436695.1 Lewinella sp.
TGTGGGAGCAGGCTTACGTCGGGATCATGAGTGATGCACGTAACCTGATCGGTTTGGCCGAGGAGAGTGAATTGTACGTACATGCCGGCATTGCCCGGACTATTCAGGCTTACACCCTGATCTCGCTGGTGGATTTTTTCGGTGATGTGCCGCTCTCTTCGGCTTTCGCCGGAAGCGAAAATCTAACGCCCACCCTGGATGATGGCGCCAGTGTATACGCTGAGGCCGAACGTCTGCTGGATGTAGCACTGGATAATTTTGCGGCTACTTCAGTAACGGGCCCTGCGAATGATCTTTTTTACAATGGTGATACCGACAAGTGGTCGGCGCTGGTAAATACGCTAAAGCTGCGGATCGCTCTGACGACCCGTCTGGTAGATGGTGGTGCGGCCGCAAAGATCAATACGCTGGCTGCCGGTACGCTTATCGAAGATGCCGCCGGTGACTGGGAATATCCTTTTTCCACCAATACCACCACCACGCCGGATAGTCGTCATCCATATTTCAGTGACAACTACGGCGGTGCAGCTGATTACATGGCCAATTACTACATGAACAAGCTGTTGACGGATAAGAGTATCGAAGATCCGCGAACCCGCTATTATTTCTACCGGCAAACGCTCGACATCTCCTCAGATGTGAATGAATTGCCGTGTATTGTAGAGCCGCGGCCCAGTCACTACCCCGCCGAAATGGTCTTTTGCAATGCCGGTAACGGCTATTGGGGGCGTGATCATCTGGACGATGACGGTATCCCTCCCGACAATCAGTTGCGGACAGTCTTTGGTCTGTATCCCGTAGGTGGAAAATTTGATGCGGATGACGGTTCCCTGGCCAGTTTCGGAGATGGTCTGCAGGGCGCTGGTATTCACCCGTTGATGCAGTCTTCCTGGGTTAAATTCATGTTGGCCGAATCCGCATTGATGCTGGGTACCGATGGAGAGCCGAAAACGCTGTTGGAGGAAGGTGTGCGTGAATCGCTGGATAAGGTGCTTTCTTTTGCACCCGAAAGCCTGATCGATCCGGACTATGCACCTACCGATGATGACGTGGAAACCTATGTAGCTGATGTTCTGGCTGCTTACGATGCGGCCACTACGGATGAGGAGCGGCTGGATGTGATCATCAATGAGTACTATATCGCTTTGTACGGTAATGGTATTGAGGCCTATAACAATTATCGCCGTACCGGTATGCCATTGGACATGCAACTACCGTTGAACGATCCGGCAGGGCCCTTTATTCGCTCATTCCTGTACCCGGGTGTAGTAGTGAATCGCAACCGGAATATTCCACCAAAAACAACCGTGGCTACACAGGTTTTCTGGGATAATAATCCGGCTGGTTTCGTGAAGTAAGGACTGAGACACAGAGATGTTGAGATCTATTCATTCCCGATATCCATCTCAAGATCTTCTTCACAAATCGCTACTCAACACCAAAATAAAATTAAGATCAAAATGAAAAAAACATTCTTCTATATACTGCTTTGCATAGTAGCTTTCTACATGGGCGGCTGTGAAAGTGAATTCGTGCCATTCCACGAGGGAATCCCTAAAGGAGGCTTTGTTCGTTGGGACGCTGAAGTGGAAAGCCTCAATTTTTCACTGGACCTTACCGCGGAAGATAATCCGATTTTCGAAGCGCCCATCGTTGCGCCATCCGATAACGTATCCAACTATAAGCTCAGTTTTGTACTGGCGACGGCCGCCGGCAATTTTGGCCCATTCGATCTGCTGGAGATCCGTTCCTTACCGGCCATGCTGACTTTCAGTGCTCAGGACGTGGCAGATGCCGCTGGTGTAGAACTGGCTAACCTGAAAGGCCGTCTCGATTTTGATGCGGAAGTAACCCGGGATGACGGTACTGTTTTCACTTTTAATGATTTCACTGGTGATCTGAGTAACCCCGGTCAGCGCCAGGCCATGCATTTCAGTGTAGGGCTGGTGTGTCCTTCCGACCTGGCGGGTACTTTTGATTTTGTGCATACCAATCAGGTGACCGGCCCCGGTGGCGGCCCCTGTACGGAGGAACCTCTGACTGGTACTGTGACCTGGACCGAGATCGGCCCCGGTCAATATTCCACTTCGGACGGTACTTTCGGCCTGTTCCCTAACTGCTGGGCGGATGACCCCGTGACGGGCATCACGATCAATGATTCCTGTGATCTGCTGTCTACCAGCGGCTCGGATCAGTATGGTGACTCTTATACTTATAAAGTGATCTCCATTGAGGGACCGGTTATGGTATTGAGCTGGGAAAATACCTATGGTGACGGTGGTACGGTTGAGCTTACCCGGCAGGATGGAAAAGACTGGCCGCAGTTGGCTAGTTAGACGAGATGGGAAACGGACACCTTTCAGACTGACGACGTGAAATTTTGATGATCCGGCCGGCCTGGTGCCGATTTTGCGGTGCCAGGCCGGCTACCAAATACCAAAACATTATGAAGATCCATGTCTTTACCAAACTGTTTTTTGGATTATTGTTGGGGGCAATCTGCCTGACTTCCTGTGGAACGAATCAGGGAGTTGGCAAAAGTGAACGGACCATTGATTATACCGCCATGAGTACTTTGGCAGATGCCCTGCGCGTGCAAAGCGGTGTGCAGGTAGTGGGCTCCCAGCACAATATTAAAGTGACGATAAGGGGCGTAAATTCTTCCCGCTCTACCACCGGTACTACTTTTGTTGCCGGAGGGACCGGACCCAAGCAGAGAGAAACTACCGTCCTGGACGACGTTGAACCTTTGTTTGTCATCGATAACACTATAGTCGGAAATACCTATAATGCTGCAGCTACCGCGGTAAATGTTCAGGATATTACGGAGATCAAAGTACTGAAAAGCTATTCGGAAACGAACGCTTACGGTGAAAGTGGAAAGAATGGGGTGATCAAGATAACGACGAAAATGGGGGCGGCGAGTAAATAAGCCGGGAGTCGATTAGTCGTAAGTCGAAAAGTCGTAAGTCCCGCACAAAACACTTACAACGCATCGCCTATCGACTATTTAAGACAATTTTTCTTCGTCTTCGTACGGAATGGTGTTTCGGTAAGGCATAAACGGGATCTTAAGAAGAGTGCCCACCTGGTTAGCTTCTTCCGGAGCCATAAAGGTATCTATCCCATATTTCAATTTCTCATTTGGAGCAATGGCATAAGTGCCGAACAGCCGATCCCAAAAAGAAAAGATGTTACCGAAATTAGTATCCGTATAAGGCAGGCGGTAATGATGATGCACCCGGTGCATATTAGGGGTGACGATCACCCACCGGAGCGCTTTATCCAGCCACTCAGGCATCTGGATATTGGCGTGGTTAAACTGAGACAGTACCACTGAAATAGACTGATACAGAAACACCATCCACATCGGTGCACCTACGATGATCACGGCCAGGGTGGTAAAAACAAAACGGAAAACACTTTCTCCGGGATGGTGGCGGTTGGCGGTGGTCGTATCCACATTCTGATCCGTATGATGGATCAGATGAAATCGCCACATCCATTTCACGCGGTGTTCTACATAGTGCACTAAATAGGCCCCGATCAGATCCAACAGCATCAGGCCGATAATGGCGTAAAGCCAAACCGGCATACTCACCCACTGGATCAATCCGATCTTATGGGCTACCACCCAGTCACTGGATTTTACCAGGATAAATGCCAGTGTGAAATTGACGACAATAGTGGTAAGCGTGAAGAAAATATTGATACCGGCGTGTTTCCACTTGTTATACTTAAAGGAAAACAGAGGTACTGCACTTTCCAATAACCAAAAAATGGTAAGTCCGCTCACCAGGATAAGGGTCCGGTGAGAAGATGGGATGTGTTCAAAATAATTGATCAGTTGTTCCACGTCAAATGATTAAGGCTATATGTCCAAAAGTAGCAAATATTTTTGAGGAGAATGAATGTGAAACGCGAAAGTGGTATGAAAGTCCGGCCCCCGGATAGCGTATTATTTTTCCATTATGCTTTCGGGAAACCAATTGAGAAGACCGTAAGGCCCTGAGCATCCGTGCGTAGGGAAAAGGAAAAATCATGATTGATGAGGATCTCTCTCGTTAGGGTCAGCCCTACGCCCTGTCCGTCCGCTTTGGTGCTGTAAAAAGGAGCAAAAAGTTCCTGATTAAACTCCGGCGGTAGTCCGGCTCCATTATCTCTGATCCGGATACCGGAGTAGTCCAGTTCAATGATAATACGACCTGTCGTCTCAATCGCTTCAATGGCGTTTTTGATCACATTGATCAATACCTGTTCTATCTGGTCTTTTTGCATTGCCACCCGAATAGGTTGTTCGGGGTAGATCTCCTGCCATTCAATTTGTCGTTCGCCGGTTTGATATTTCATCAGGGTGACCACCTGTTTCAGCAATGGTTGAACCTCCTGGATAGTGGGTTGAGGATCCGGCAATCGAATAACATCGGCGAAATTGCGCATAAAGCTATTCAGTCGCTGATTGCGATCCCGGGCAGTAGTAACGACCTCGTGGTATAATGTCCGCTCTGACTCCGGCAGATGTTTTTCATAGATCAGGATGGAATCCAGAATAGAATTTATGGGACCCACGGAATTATTTACCTCGTGCGCCATCATGCGAATGACCTTACCGTAAGCTTGTTTCTCGATGCGTAATTTTTCGGCGGTCAGTTCTTCCAGCGTGATAAAATAATGGGCGAATCCCCGGTCGATGAAGTGGGCTTTATGGCATTTGAAGGTTTGGAAGCCATTGATCTGGATCGTTTGCGAGCTATCAGATGGCAAAGCCTCCAACGGAGCGGCCAGTTCTGTCGGTAGGGATCTCAAAGGCTGGCCTTTAATTGCCTTTTCCGGCATTTCCAGAAATTGTTCTGCCCGGGGATTGACACTGGATACATTTCCATCGAAATCCAGAATGATAATGCCTACGGGTGAAGTACTTATCAATTTATCCAGAAAAAAATGTTGTTGTACCTGTGCTGTTCTCTCCTCCCTTAACCGGTCGATCATCTGGTTATACACCCGGATCAGTTTGTCGGTCTCATACTGGCCGGTCGGCTGGAATTTTACATTAAAATCCTGATCCTGGAGGGCATCCATTCCCTGACTGAGCAATCCCAGAGGTTGTACCAGATCCCGATACAGCCGGATGGAAAAATACAGGGAGATCAGTAAAACTGCTTCCGATAAGATGAACCACTGTTTCTGCTCATCAAAAATGAGAAAAGACATGACCAGAGCTGCCAGGTGAATGAGCGTTATGAAAAGAATGTATTTTGCTTTTAAGGTCATAGTAGAAACATCAGGGGAATTAGGGACTTATGGATCTAGGGATTCAGGGATATTTGGACCATTGGATTAACAGGAGGCTGGAATAATTCAAGCTTCCCAACGTCTCAATCGTCCAAACATCCAATCGTCTCCAAATCACCACTCCCCGGCATAATCCAGCCCCTGCGGCGTGTGTGATCGAAGATACTGATGCTTCAGCCTAACGATCTGACGAAAGTGAAGATAATCGTGTGCGAGCCAGTTGCGCAGAAAATAGTCGGCGGACATTGGTCCGAAATGGCCGTGTGGGAAAGCGTTTTGCCAGGGCGCATTCTCAAGGCTGTCTAACCACTGGATTGAAAGTGTTCTTTCCTCAAGGAAGGCATCCAGTTTTTGCTCATAATTCTGCCCGATGTAGTCGCGTTTAATGACCCAGCCTGCCGGATCAATGGAGGGCGGGGCTGTACCGGGATGTTCCATGACGTGCCGTACCCGGGTGCGAAAGTCTTCCCGTTCTTCATCA
This sequence comes from Lewinella sp., assembly GCA_020436695.1. Classification (GTDB taxonomy): domain Bacteria; phylum Bacteroidota; class Bacteroidia; order Chitinophagales; family Saprospiraceae; genus Flavilitoribacter. Next base: position 5,774 of record JAGQXH010000048.1, read on the forward strand.
TACAGATGGCAAAGTACTTCCAGCAGGCACCATTTTTCCGGACTGGGTTTCCAAAGGTATTGTTCCTTCGGGATGCCTTCCAGTAACGACTGGAAAACCGGAGCATTGCCTGCCAGTTGGCGAATGATTCGTTCCTGATCCATGATAAGGCTGCTTTTGGGAGGTAAGATACGCAATGTTATGAGCAGTTGCCAGGTAGCTGGTAACTGCTCCAGGGCAATCGCATTAAATTTATCTTGTTCTTTTTTCGCAAAAAAAGAACCAAAAATGCCGTCCAAAATTATCCCTCCCGCTATGACGGCACCCGCACCCACCATTTTGGCCGCTTCCCAGCCAGCCTCGAATGATTTGATCGCATGAAATCGGCTTTCAAGTAACTTGTTATGCCGCTCTTACAGCTGCTCTGCTCTTGGTTTTAATACGATTGTCCTAGAAACTGCTCAGGTATCACCGCTCGAAATCAATGCCGTACTTTTCCAGCCGGCGATACAACGCACTGCGGGTAAGTCCCAGGGCCCGGGCGGCATTGGTTACATGGCTATTGTAGTGATCCATTGCCCGCTGGATCATCTCACGTTCCATTTCTTCCAGGGTCATCATGCCCACGGTAGGTAGGTCGCCTCCCTGGTTTTTACGGCCGGCAGGACGGATCTGGCTGCGGAAATCTTCTACTTCCAACAGGTCCTTAGGCGTGATCAGTACCGTGCGTTCCACCAGATTCTTGAGTTCCCGGATATTGCCGGGGAAGGGATATTGACGTAGCCAGGTGATGGCGGTTTTAGCGATTTCAAGTTGAGGCCGGTTATATAAGGCTTTCATATTGTTTAAGAAAAAGTCTACCAAAAGAGGGATATCCTCCGGCCGGTCACGGAGTGGGGGTAATTCCACCGTGATCAGATTGATCCGATAGAAAAGATCTTCCCGGAATTTGCCTTCCATTACCATACCGGCCAGGTCCCTGTTGGTCGCACTGATCAGTCGGATATCTACACTTCTGGTCTGGCTGCTACCCAATACCTCAAACTTGCGATCCTGCAGAACACGGAGCAGTTTGACCTGACTGGTGAGGTCCAGTTCTCCTATTTCATCCAGAAAAATGCTGCCGGTGTGGGCCAGTTCAAAACGCCCCTTTCGATCGAAACGGGCATCGGTAAACGCTCCGCGTTTATGTCCGAACAATTCACTTTCGAAAAGGGTAGTGGAAATGCCGCCGAGATTCACCTTCACAAAAGGATTATTCCGGCGTTTGCTGTTCTCGTGCAGTGCTTCGGCAATAAGTTCCTTACCGGTGCCGCTCTCTCCAAGGATAAGCACAGACGCATCGGTAGCGGCTACCCGACCGATCGTTTCCAGCACTTCCAGAAAGGCCGGCGCCTGGCCGACAAGTTGTTCAAAATTATACCGGCGGTCCAATTGTTGCCGGTTGCGGGACGGAGATGGCGGTTCCCGCAATTCCAGCGCCGTTCGGATCGCCTGCATCAGCTGTTGATTTTCCCAGGGCTTGGCAACAAAATCGTTGGCGCCGGCTTTCATCCCTTCAATGGCCAGTTGCATGGTCGCCCATCCGGTGATCAGAATGACCGGTAAAGACGGATGATTTTCTCTGATGCGGCGTATCGTCCGAAGGCCGTCGGCACCGGAAGTCTCTGCTGCGAAATTCATATCCAGCAGGATCAGATCGGGGCGTTCTTCTTCCAACTTTTGAAAAGCCTCCTGATCATTGATAGCCAATATGGAAGACAGTCCCTGCTGATGCAGCAAAAGCTGAAGGGATTTGCGTACGGCAATATCGTCATCGATGATCAATACTTTCATAATTGGTTGCTGCTGTCAGTTGGCCGGTGATCCATTGGATTGAATTAACATGAGTGCAAAGTCAAATGATTAGATAACATTATTCGTGTTCCATGGCTTCATTGTTTCATTGACTTTAGAGCCATGAAACAATGGAACCATGTAGCCCCGAATCGTCTGTTAGGAATCTGCCTGCTCAATTTTTTTGTCACACAATTTAATTAACAGTGTACTAACAATGAAACCATGTGCATTTAATAGCCCGTTGGCGAAAACTTCCTTTTATTAATATGCTCTCCAATTTTAATGCTATTGTTCTTATTCTTCATGCAACGCCACTGCGGGATGCAATCGGGCAGCCAGCAGACTGGGATAAAAAGAACAGATCAGTACGATGGCATAAATAAACATAATTGCGAGTACAATCGCAACGAGATAAACGCCTGCCGGCAAATTGAAAACATTAAGCAATGGGAACTGTAAGGCAAAGAACAGTCCAAGTAGGAGACTCAGCGTGGCCAACACGATCACTTCCCCGATGATCTGTCCGCTGATACCGGTTTTGGTGGCCCCCATGGCCCGGCGTACCCCGATCTCCTGTCGGCGTTTATTGATGTTTTGCCAGACAACCCCAAAAAGTCCCAATGCGACGTTAAAAACCAGAAAGCCGGCAATGATCAGGAAGATAAGCGACGGTATCCAGGTCTCGCGCAGCGTGTTATCCCGCATTTCATCCATATACTGCATTTCCAGGTTCCAGTTCTTGGCTACTTCCTGGATATCATCAAACAGTCGGGCTTCCACGGCCGCATCCGTATCCGGTTTAACCTTTACCAGCAGGGCCGTTGCCGCATCATTGGTGCGGGGTTGGAAAAAGGCGACCCTGGCTTCCGAGAATTCACCCAATTGTTTGTAATTGCCGATCTCTCCAATGATCCGATAGGTTTGGTCGGAGTTCGGATCATCGAGTTTTTTACCGATCACTTCTTCCTGTGCATCAAAAAAGTACTCCCTGAATTGCCGATTGATCACAATCGGAATGTCTCCATCATAGCTCATATCCGAACGATCCAACCAACGCCCTGCTACCATTTCCACACCCATCACCTCCGGGAATTTTTCATCCACCGAATAAATGAATGGGTTAGTGGATTTATCGTTATAGCTCATGCCTACCAGATGCTGGCTGCCGGCATAGGGAATATTCCCACTGGTGAAGGTGTAGGACTCAAACTCCGGATAGTAGCGCACGATCTGATCGATGCGGTCAATTTCCCTATTGACCCGCTCCGTATGAGCTTCGTAGGTGGAGTCTCTCTCTCCGGAGGGAAACATTTTGAGTGCCCAGACTCGACCATAATCGAAACCGAGTGGTTCCCGGTACCGGTTGAAGTTGTGCACCAGAAAAGTGAATACGGCAAAGATCACCAGGAAGGAAAAGAATACTTCCAGCAATAAGCCCAGGTTCTTACGTTTCTGGTTCCACATTAGTTTGAATAAATGCCGTATCATACTTCTCCTTTTATAGCGTTAACAATCTGCATTTTGGACATACGCCGGGCCGGTAACACACCGGACATAAATCCGAAGATCACAGTGATCAGGAATCCAATGAAAAAAACCTTGAGGTTGATACTTAGATCCGCATGTTTGATCCAGTTAGTAGCTTCAAACCCGCGCAGAATGATCCAGGCCAGTATGAGTCCGAATACGCCGCCGATAATGGACAGCAATATATTCTCCACGATAAACTGTACGGTCAATACGGAGGAAGTGGCCCCGAATGCTTTCCGTACCCCGATCTCCGGGGCACGTTCCATGATCCGGCTACTGTTGAGGTTGATCAGGTTGAGTGCGGGCAACAACATGAATAGTAACATCGCACCGATCAAAAGGGCATAAAACAGCCCAACTTCCGATTTGTCACTACGAAACAAGTGCCGGGTGATCACTCCCAGGTAGGTATCGGTATAAACATTCAAGACATATAAGTCTTCGCTTCTGGGAATTTTGATCCCGGCTGCCATTTCATCGAACTCGGCCTGAATGGCGGGGATGTCTGATTTGTCGTGCGCCATGAGAGCCGCTATGTAATCTCCGGTAAAGCCATATTCCTGTAAGTTCTTCTTGGAAGTGTTGTAGGGAGCGTAGATATCGCTGTAAGTAAAGTTTTGGTAGGCGGGTACACTTTTTACCACACCGATCACTTTAAAACGCGTTTTGTCTACTTCTATCCATTGGCCTACAGCCTGTTGACCTTCCCCGAAATAGGCATCACGCGTGGCATCCGTAATAACGACGACATACTGATTGTCGTCAATATGCTGCCTGGAATAAGGTTCGCCGGAAAGGAACTGGAATTCGTTGACTTTCCAGAAATTCTCACAGGTATAAACGAACTGGAGTGGCAACTTCCTGCCTTCTACAAAAGCATTGGAGGTGAAACTATTGGAAGCTATCGCCACCATTTCCGGCGTTTTCAGTTTTTTGACATAGCGATCTAGAAAATAAAAGCTGCCGGCACTGATCATCATACTGCTCTCGTCGTCATTCGTTAGTTCTACCTGGCGGACGAAAGTACAGCGATCCCGGTTCGTTTCCGGATATTTAGGGCTGAACAGATGATCCATAAAGGTAGTCACCACTATTAGTATGGCCAGTGTGATACTAATACCAAAGAGGCTGACGAAAGTGAAGAACTTATTGCGCCCGAAGACTTTCCAGGCTATTTTGAGATAGTTTTTTAGCATGATTTATTTTTTTGCGTGGATGGCGTGGGGTCGCATGGATGGCATGGAGGGCGCGCGATTCCATGCGAAACCATGCGACCCATGCCCATTAAAGAACCTGACTTCCATCAAACAGCCGCATCAGTCGATGCGTCTTCCTGGCCATGCTCTCGTCGTGCGTGACCATGACGATAGTGGCACCGTCCTGTTCGTTGAGTTGAAGGAGAATATCCATTACCTCATTTCCCATTACGCTATCCAGGTTGCCCGTAGGTTCATCGGCCAGGATCAGCTTGGGGCGACCGACAATGGCCCGGGCAATGGCGACCCGCTGTTTTTGACCACCGGATAACTGATTGGGAAAGTGCTCCATTCGGTTGCTCAGGCCTACTTTTTCCAGCGCTTCTGCGGCCAGCCTGCGCCGCTCTTTTCCGGACATGCTGCGGTAGAGTAGGGGGAGTTCCACGTTATCGATCACCGGGAGATCGTTGATCAGGTGATAGCTTTGGAAGATAAAACCGATGGTCTGGTTACGGAAGTGAGCGAATTGTTTGTCGGAATAATTAGTGAAGCTCTCACCGGCGATGGCCACTCTGCCCCCGGAAGGTTCATCCAGCAGACCGATGATGTTGAGCAGCGTACTCTTCCCGCAGCCCGAAGGCCCCATGATAGAGAGAAATTCACCTTTCTCCACTTCCAGGTTGATGTTATTTAGTGCTACCGTTTCCACAGTCTTGGTGCGGTAGACTTTTTCGATGTTTGCTAGTTCGATCATATGATACGGTTTACGGTCAACGGATGACGGAGGAAGGTGAACGGTTCATTGTCCTCCGTCATAACCTATTTTTTCCTGGTTTTCAAAATCATATAGTGTCAGGGCGCGAACGGTGTAATGCGTGCGCCAGAAATTCCACAGCGACTGGATGTAATCCCTTTTGGCCTGCACACTTTCCTGCAACGCGATACTCAGTTCGGTAATACTCAGGTTACCCAGCACGAAACGATCCCGGGCGATCTGATAGCGATCCGCGGCAATCTGGTCGGCTTCCCGGTTTAAGTCTACCTGCTGTCGATACATTTCCAATAAGGTAATCCAGGTGATGAGGGCCTGCTCGGCATTCTGCCGGTCCTGTTGTACCTCAAAAATAGTTAACTGTTGGTTAGCAACGGCCCGCTCTCTTCTCGAAGATGATCGTCCCCAGTCGAGGATGGGCAGACTGAAACGCAGGAAAATACGTTCCTGATCCTGTGGCCGGGTGTACACATCATCAAGTTGCGGGCCACTCTTGGAAAGCCCGAATCCGAGGGTGAGATCGGCCGAAAAGCCGGTGCTGCCTTTGGCTTCGGCCAGATCGCGTTCTCCTTCCAGCAGTCGACGCTGAAAGGCCGTATATTCCGGTCGGTTGTTTCCAGCTTCCATCAGTGCTTTTTCCAGAGAAAGCTCCAATACCGGTAATTCATCGGGCTCTGCGGGCAACCATTCTTCGACCGGGCGGCCACCGAAAAAAGCATTGAGTAATTGCAAGCTGGCTGCGTAATCCTGTTCAGCCGCAGCTACAGCCTTTCTGGCTTTCAGGTCTTCTGACCGTGCCTGCAGCACATCGTTCCGAGAGGCCTTACCCAGGTTCTCTTTTTCCAGTACGATCTTATACAGGGTATCGGTATTGGCGCGGTTACTTTGGGCCATTTCCAGGTCAATGCTGGCTACCAGCAGGTCGAAAAAACGATCTACGCCCTCGATCGCGATCTCCTCCATGTCGGCGATGAACTGTTGTTGTGATTCGCGGTATTCCAGAGGGGCGATCTTTTGCTGCCAGCGCAGGGCATTAAACTGGAACAGTGGCTGTGTATATCCCACCTGAACCGGTGCACCATTGTAGAGGGTCTTATCAAACAGGAAATCATCAAATCGCTGCAGGTAGGTGCCGACGAACAGGCTGCCACCGGTAAAAGGCAGCTCCTGGTTAATGGATAGATCCAGCACCCCATTATGATTGGAAACCGACTGGAAATCGACTGTGCCGGTGGGTTGGATCACTTCCTGAAAAGTACGCGTGAAGCCGGGAAGCGTGCCTCCCAGTACCACCTGCGGCCGGAGATCGGCCTGAAAACTGCGCCATTCCCAATAGCTGAGGGTTTTGCGGGTCGCTGCCCGCCGCGCAGCAATGGATTGTTGCTGCGCCAGACGGATAGCGTCATTTAAAGTCAGTCGGGTGCTTTCCTGACCCTGCATCAAAGCGGGAGTCAGGATCACAGTCAGGAGAAAGAATATGTTTTTGAACGGGTGCATGTTCTGTTTTTAGTCGTAAGTCGTAAGTCGTAAGTCAGGGAGTCGTAAGTCTATTAGCCAGAAATTTGAATTTGATGGACTAACTGACTTATGACTAACAGACTGATGACTATTTTATTTCCACTTTTTCCATATGCTCAAACCGGGTCATATCGCTGATGATGACCGTCTCTCCGGCGTTGATATTTGATTCCAGTTCGACGTAATCCGCATTGCTCAGTCCGATATTCACCTGCCGCCGTTCGGCGATTCCGTCCCGCAATACGAAAAGAGACTGTTGATTGCGACCGCTGAATGCCGGTCCGCGGGCTACTCTGATCACATTAGGTTTGGTAGCGGTGATGATGAAAAGCTCTACCCGCATATTAGGGCGTAGGGCAGGATTGTCACTTTCGTCGAGCTGAATATCAAAACTGATAACGTTATTTTCCACGGTGGGGCGGATATTGGTGATGCTGCCGCCAATGGTCACTTCATCGCTTACGCGAATGTCTACCCGCTGACCGGGTTGGATGCGTTCGGCGTAGATATCGGAAAGAGTGCCGCTTACCTTATAGCTGCCCAGGTCGGCAATTCTGGCCAGTGGTTCTCCTTCATTGACGGTGGAACCGATGTTTTCATTGGCCCAGGTGAGCACGCCCGGACGGGAGGCAACTACTTCCGCCCGCTTCAACTTCTCCTCCATTTCCCGGATGCTGTTGCGTTGAATATTAGCCTGGATCTGTAGTTCCCGGATATCCGTGGTATTTGACAGGCGCATGATCCTGAGGTTGTTTTCCAGCTGGCTTTTTTCCAGTTGGGCAATTTTAAGCTCCAGATCTGCCTGCGCGATGTCTTCATCCGTACCACCGCCGATCTGACGCAGCCGCTTGGCATTGTCCAGTGCAGCCCGCAGACTGCTGATATGGAGCGCTTTGATGGAATCCTGGATCTCCAGATCAAACTGATCCTTAGCCAGTTGGAAACGTAGCTTATCGATGCGGTTTTCGAGTAGTTCCAGTTCCTGTTTATTCTTGTCGAAACTGAGTAGGAAGAAGGACTTATCCAGCAAAAGAATGGGATCACCCGGCTGTACCTGTCGGCCTACATCGATCAGGACTTCCTGAATGTCGGCCTGTATCGGGCTGGTCACGACCTGTTCGTAAGCCGGGATCACTTCACCACCGGCGCTGAGCGTATTACTGATCGAGCCCGTTTCGGCTATCGCGGTACGCAGTCGGTTATGGTCTATTTTACTGCTTAGTAGCCTGCGCGTCCCCCAAAGGCTGAACAGCAGCAGAAGCAGAGCCAGCGTGATGCCGACGATGCGTTTGATCAGCCTTTGTCGTTGTATTCTTTCCTCTACCGGACGATCCATAGTATTGATGCGTTCGTTTTTATTCGATGTACATCTATACTATTTCAAGGAGTGTGCCAGGTTTTAATGAACTGAAAGTCAGTTTTTTATGAAAAAATGCTGTAGAATAGAACGTTTGGTATCGGACGAATTGTCCGATATCGGACGTTGAACGCTAATGCTTAATAAAGGGTCGACTGATCACCCCCTTCGTATTTCTGAAAGCGACATAATAAATTCCTGCGGGGAGATCGGAAAGATCTATGGCAGTCTGCTCGCTTTGCGGATCGCAATTGGTAGCAATTACCTCCCTGCCACCGGTACTGTAAATGAGGATCTGAGCGCTGGCACGAGAAAAGGGATGCCTAACGACCAAAGAGTCATTGGCCGGATTGGGGAAAACACTTATCGTACCCCGCGGAAGCAACTGCTCCCGAATACCCACTACCCCAGATATGTTATTTAGATAATTCTCCAGATTAGTATATCCATTAGTGGCAATTCCACTTCGATCGGAGGCCAGTTCCGGATTTAGCCCTTCGGCCAGTTCCCAGTCATCGGACATGCCGTCTCCGTCGGTATCAACGGGAGCTTCTCCTGTTTCCAGGGTGGGCCACGCATCGATGGTTTCAGCAAAAGGCGTGCCGTGTGGATACCCCCCTTGCACATCAATGATCCGGCCGGTCCGGTTGGCGACATCGTTCACCAGTCTTTGATCCAGGGTATCCCGCAGCGGTAGGGAGGCACCGGCATCGGCCAGTACTTGCAGGTATGCTTCTTCTGCCGACTGAATAGTCAGTTCATCAACCGGGAATGGGGTAGCCACTTTTATGGTTGCCGTATCCGCCGATGAGCCGCCGGCCGGGGCGATACCCCGCCAGTTGGAGGCCGTGATCTCCGGATGGCTGTCTACGTAATTTCCAGACAGGTAAACTTTGGGATAGGGTAGGCTGCTGGATTTGGACGGATTCATGATCATCCCGTTTTTGGGAATGCCGGAAGTGCTGCCACTGCGGGTATCCGGTCCGTATTTGTAGTAGTTGTTCACTAAGTTATATTCGCCGCCCTCGCCACCGTTGGTGCTGTAATCGCTCCAGTTGTAGATCACATTGTTGCGGAAGTCACAGTGGTCTTTTATGCCGGCCGGATAAGACCCGCTACCCGAAAAACGAGGGGCTCGCCCTTTGATGTGCATAATAAGGTTGTGGTGAAAACTACCGTGTCGCGAACCCCAGATCCCGCCGTAGCCATGCGTCTGAAAATCGCTTCCTCCCTCTTCAAAGTGATAGGAATAGTTGAGTGGTTCGGAAACGATATTCCACTGAAGGGTAATACTGTCACCCCGGTAAACCGTCAATGCCTCATCGCTGCTCCAGCTTACGGAGCAGTGATCAATTATGATGTGTTTATTGCCGAGATTGCCGAACGCATCGTCACCTCCGCTTCCATCCACCATGCCTTTATTTTGGTTGCGGTCGCCCATCCGTATCCGGAGGTAACGTACAATGACGTTATCGCCGGAAATGACGACGGGGTGATCGGCAATGCAGATCCCGCCGCCGGGAGCGGTCTGTCCGGCGATGGTGGTATTGGCCGGAATGCGTAGTTTGGAGGTCAGCCGGATCGTACCACTTATCCGGAAAACAACCGTCCGGTAGGTAGCCGGTGCCTGAAGGGCGTAACGCAGACTACCGGGAGAATTGATATCGGTAAGATTAGTGACCGCGAAGACGGTGGTTGGAGAATTGGGGGTTCCCCGCCCGCCGGTCGTATACTTTCCATAGCCTTCCGCGCCGGGGAAAGCTGGTAACTGTGCCATCAGCGACTGGCTGTATAGCAGGCAGAAGATCAAAACTAAACGGATGAGTTGTGAGGCCGGGTGGTTATAGGTCATAGTCATAGCTCATAATTTGTAGAGAATACAATGGTAAAACTAGGACCATCCGGGCGAAATCACGGGAAATTATACCCTGCAAGAATTCACAAAAGCGTAGCTAAAACCAACCGACTGAACTTAAGGTGTCCACCCGTTAAAAATTTTGGACGATGTATACTTTTTCAGATCTTTTCTGGACAATCGTTTGGCCCACCCTACCCGCGTTGAGAGATCTTCATTTGGAGCATATTCTGCATAATAGGCCGTGCGCTCATTATCTGTACTGCTCCAGTTATCCCAGCCTGCCGGCAAAATATGCGGACCGTAGATACATGATATAAATACGGTTTTGGCATAAGCCCGCCAGGGGCGGCCCAGATAACATTCATTTACGCCTTCTGCCGCAGTCAGCGAACAGTTCAGGAAAACGAATCCGTACGGTTGATGTTCGGTCGTGGAGGCGGCAGTGACGAAAGAATTGGAAAGGGAATGAATAGTGCACTTTTCGAAAACGGCAGTTGCATTTCCAAATATAAAATCAGTAGTGCCTTCAATATGGCAATCCCTGAAATAATGCCGGTTGCCTTCTCCCGTGCAGTACAGCGTATCCTGATGCCCCAGGATGCTGCAATTTTCGACTACACAACGATCTCCGCTGACTGTCAGTGCAATGGCTTGTCCGACCGGTCCGGCCGAATTGCGGATGGTCAGGTTCTTTATGGTACAGTCATTAGCTTCGAGTTCCAGGGTAGCCGTCAGAAAAGTACTATTACGTCCCTTATCGATCTTTTTAAAGTGATCATCCCAGGTAATGATGGTATTCTCCCGGTCTTCTCCTTCCAGGGTGAGATTAGTGTTCCAGGCGTACACCCGGACCTTTTCTTCGTAGACCCCTTTTTTGATGAAGATCGTAATGGGTTGATCCGGGAAAGACTTGGTATTGTTGATCGCTTCCTGGATGGATGTGTAGTCGCCACTGCCGTTTTTGGCTACGGTCAAGTAAGTAGCGTATTGAGCCGAAACGGCCTGACTTAGCAGGGAAAATGCGAGTAGTAAAATGAGTTGATAAAAGTTTTTCATTCGTGTTTAAAATGATAATTAAACAAAGTTACGGGTTAAGGGGAAAACCCCGAAACCCGTAACCAATCCAAAAAAATGATGTGCTGCGAAAGAACAGCTAGATTAGTGCTATCTATTGTACGGTGAATCGTCCATCATTAATCGTCATAGATCCGGTCGCCAGCGAGGATCACCTGCCGTCAGTCTGCCGGAGAAACCGGAATCCTTGAAGTGGAAGTCCAGACCATCATAGGGATCAACCCACAGATCCGCCGCTGTACCACTATAAATAATACCTGGAAAGCCGGCGAGTTCGTATCCTTCGGAAAACTGGAAGTTAGCCGTGCCGAAGTTATTTGAAAGGTTAAAAGTCGTACCGCTCAAGCCTTCCGCAACAAAGCGAACTTCATACGAACCCGCATCGCCTTCATCCCAGCCATGGCCCCAAATGGTATTGGAGATCGTAATACCATTCAGAACGTTATTGAAACCGTCTCCACCCCGGTAACGGAAAACTCTTCCGCCGCGGGTAGTGAATTCATTAAGCGTACAGTCTTCAATGACAATGGAATTACTATTCTGCCGGGATTGTATAAAGGTGTTCACTTTACTGAAAGTACTGTTCTTCAGGGTGATATTAGCGATAGACGCACCGCCTTCTCCATCCGTGTCGGCGGTGAAAATACCGTAGCCGCCGATGTTGTGCACAATAGAGTTCTGAATGGTGTAATCCTCCACCATCACACCGCCGCGCACCCGCAGGATGCCCCGAAAACTATTGATGAAGCAATTGTCAAACGTCATCTCCCGAACGGTGGTCACTCCCGACAAGCTCGGATTGAAGACATAATCGCCTCCGGGATCTTCTCCTCGCAAGATCAGGTCGATAAAGCGGATGTGATCGATATTAGAGCCCTCGATTAGGTTCCAGTTGCCGGTGGTAAACAGTTCCGCTTGTCGGTCTTCAAAGCCATATGCTCCACGGATCGTAATGGACTTACCCAGCGGATCACTGGGCAGGAAGTAGGTCATCCCTCTTTTCAGGAGGATAATGGCACCGTCGGGGGCGGTCGGAACGGCATTGATCACCGCGAAGGAGTCCTGGCTTTCCGAAAGATCGATCACTCCGGCGGCCATGGGGTCAACACCTGCTTCCAGGGTGGTGTAATTGGCCCAGCCGCGCAGGGTCGCACCGCTGTAGATCGCAAATTGATAAGTTGTGGAAGGATCCAACCCCGTGATGATCTTTACCCCGGCCGCCTCTTCTTCCGTTGAAACATCATAGCTTTCGAGCGAATTAGAAAGTTGCAGGTCATCGTCGGCAAATCGCTTGACCTGGGTTACCGGTGCCCCGGCCCGGGTCCAGGTGACTTTTGCGGCCACATCGATGACGTCATAACTGGCCGGAAGGTTGAGGATGGAGGGGAAACGCTGGGTCCGAACACTGCCGAGGTCAGCTACCTCACTGTCAAAGTTGGGATCGTCGGCGTGGGCCCAGGCCCGTACCTGATAGATGGTGTTCCAGAACAGTTGGTTCCCGTTTAGGGTAGTTGCATCCAACACCAGGTAGCTGGTATCTGTCTCTATGGTATAGTCGATGCTGACAAAGCTGTCCCGGCTGATCTCCAGGGTATAGGAGTTAGCTTCCCGGATATTACCCATATTGACGATAATGGTGTTCCCTTCCGCCATCAGGGGCTCGTTGAGTACCGGACGGAAAAGCCGGGTTCTTTCAAACATTTGCTCATCGTCCTTGGTACAGGCGGCTAGTATCAGCAGACCGAGCAAGGCAAAAAGCAAAGGATATTTATATTTAAGCAATTTCATTATTATGAGTTTTTGAATCGGTCAGTCGTAAGTCTTCGGTCTATTAGTCACTGACTTACGACTACCCGACTAATAGACTTACGACTTAATTATAAAGATATCCGTCATTCCGCAGCGCGCCCTGGCTGGCAGAGATCGCATCGGATGGAATGGGGAAAATGTAGCGTACTACTCCCGGTACTGGGCCATCGTAGTAATTTGCCCAGTCTTTGGTGATCCATTCCTGATAAGTGCGGACATCATCGTGCATGCTGAGCAGGAAAGACTGCTGGTTCCAGGTGTCGTCGGGCGGAGCCAGTATTTTCCGGTTAGGATTGAGGATCACGAATTTCCCGCTATCGTCCCGCTTCCAGTACATATAGTCCGGTAGGTTAGAATATTCACCGGTTGCTGTGAAAGCCGCATCGGCCATTGCCTTGAGGGTCTCGACCGTTTCTTTGACTTTATCGGAATAGATATTCCAGCGGATCAATTCGTACTTACGGATCATCTCACCACCAAATTCCCAGGCGCGTTCATCCACGATGGCATTGAAAAATGATTCCTTGCTACCGGCGGCCCGGCTTACGTAATCATCCACTTTCTCTCCCCAAACGGCGGCCGGGAAAGCCCGCTGACGAACGCGTTTCATGGCCTCCTGAGCATCGGGAGTTGGGCCGTTTAGTTCGTTTTCCGCTTCGGCGAACATCAGCAGTACATCGGAGTAGCGCAGCATAGGCCAGTTGATACCGGTTCCTTTTGCAGAAGAAGCTCCCGGAGGATTGTCCAGAAAATGGCGACTCCATTTACCCTGTGAAATATTGGTGGGGCCGGAAATAAATTCTTCCTGGAAATCAGTATTTACACGGTATAAGCCACAGGTTACATCCCGGCGAATATCCATAGTATCAAAAGAGAAATAGTAAGAAGGTGGCATCGCCATGTAATTGCCACCCGATCCATAGCTGTGGGCAGCCGTGGCACCACCCTGTACCGAAATACCGATATTCCAACCCACATCGCCGTTGCCGACAGCGAAAGGAACTTCGAACAAAATATCTTCATTGACCGGAGCAATGAACTTGCACTCATTCATGAATATTTGCCGGTAATCCTCCGGCAGTGGCCGGTCTTTCAATGACATCAGTTTGGCGGTATATTGCCTGGCGATCTGGTAATAGTCCAGATAATCGCTTTCTCTGGTCATCTGCATATCAGGAGTGAGGTAATATCCGCCGCGCTGCAGCGCTATTCTGGCGATCAGCCCCAGCGTATATTCCCGGTTGACCTGCTCGATACCATACGGTACCTGGTCGGCCCACATCATCTTCCCTTCAATGTCGATCATATCCTGGATCACCTGACTCAGGATCACGTTGCGGTCTTCCCGACCAAGGAAAAAGTCGTTCCCTGCTTTTGGTGCTTCCCGTACGTTGGGTACATCACCAAAGTAGAAGGTCAGCATGCTGTACCAGTAGGCGCGCAGGGTGTAGGCTTCTCCCAACAGGTGGTTCATCATATTGGAAATAGCTGCGTCGGGGGAGTTCAAAGCCTCACTCGCCTCGATCCCTTCAATGGCGATGTTGGCATCGCGGATGGCCGTATAGGCGGCATTCCAAAACTGGCGCAGGTCACCGTTGCTTTCCAGCGGTTCCAGATTCCAGAGCTGGTAGCGGTCACCGGAACTGGTCCAGCCACTGGAGTGTTCGATATCCGTGTTACCCGTCATGTTATTGGACAGGCGGGAGCGGAATCCGTCTACGCCGAACTGGACGTAGATGGCATTAATGCCTCGGCGGGCATCGTCTACATTAGAGAATACATAGTTGGTGTCGAAGGTCGAGATGGAGTCAGGATTCAGGAAATCCTTGCACCCTGAAGCCACTATGATGAAAAATAGTGCGACTATTATATGTTTAATTTTCATGATGCTTAAGTTTTCAATGCTTCAAATTAGAAGGTTACGTTCAGTCCGAAGGTGTAAGACCGGCTCCGTGGGAAAGAGGAATAGTCGACGCCCGGCGTCAGTCCGGAATAAGCACTGCTACGAGTGGTGCTCACTTCGGGATCGTAACCGGAATAGTTGGTCCACAATTTCAGATTGCTTC
>JAGQXH010000490.1 GCA_020436695.1 Lewinella sp.
CTTCAGGCCATAAAAATTCCCTCCGAGCCAAATGTCTTTTATACCATCATCGTCCAGATCTTCCGCAACTACTGCAAAGGCCGGCGCCACCTGGGCCATAGGAGATAGTGCTTTTAGCCGCAGACCTTCAGGCTCATTCCACAACACCGCACTTTCCAAATAATTGGCCACATAAGGGATAGCGTTCTGTCTTTCGGTTTCCGAAAAGAGTGTCTCGTAGGTTTTACGCGCGTAGTCCTCGTATTTCAGAATAGATTTTTTCAAGTAAGGCAACTGAGCGGACAGGTCCATTTTAGTAGCGAAAGGGTAGGCACGCTCGTCGGCGGGGGCAAACCAATTGATGATAAACTCAGATTTCTTATTGTTGTCGAAATCCTTGACGAACATGCTGAGGGGCCGTTGAGTCGAAGCCTGCATTTTGGTGTTGAGCCCCCAATTACCCAAAACAAAATCCTGATCTCCGTCATTATCAAGATCAGAAGACGTAATGGCGTTCCACCAACCGAAACTGTTTGGCAGTGCTTTTCTACCTGCGATCTGACCGCCATTATTCTCCAGGATCGTCACCGGCATCCATTCTCCGACCAATACCAGATCTTCATCTCCGTCCTTATCCGTGTCACTCCAGACGCCATCAGTGACCATGCCCAATCCCCCCATATTTTGTGGAATGATGTCCGTCCAACGATTCTGGCCGTCATTGCGAAAGAGGAAGCTCCTGGGGGCAAGACCGTAGTTGCCGGGTACGGAGCGTCCGCCGATGAAAATATCGGGGTCGCCGTCGCCTTCCAGGTCACCCACGAGGATGCAGGAGAAATTCCCGGCAGCCGGCGGTGTTTTTTCTATGGCTTTGCTGAAATTCCCCTGGCCGTCATTCTCGTAGTAGCGCAATACGAAATTTTCGATCCCTTTCTGGTATTCGTTGCCGCCGGCGCCAATCAGCAGATCATTATCACCGTCCCCATCCGGATCAAAAAGTACGCCACAGGTGCTTTCCTGTGCCTTATCATCGGTAAAGACTTCCTGGAGGGATTGCCGGAAAGAACCATCGGCCTGCTGCACAAACAGCTTGTCGGGGTCATCGGCGGCACCGAGCAGGAGAAAATCTTCCCGTTGGTCTCCATTCACATCTCCGTGCACGATCTTGGGACCTTCGGTGGATAGCATACGTGGTAGCAGCAATTCGTGGTCAAAATCATTATAGCGGTTTTCCCGGTGCACCGGATCTCCTTTTATTGCCTGATCACTTACTTCCCGGAAGAGCGGGTTTTCGGCTTTTGGCCGGGGGGCAAATTCCAGATCGACATCTTCCTGCCTAAGCTCTAGCGTTTGGTCGGCAGCGACATTAGTCAGCACCTGCATACTCAGATCGGGCCAGGTTACGGTGAGGCGATCCACCTTTGTAGCCTCTCCCAGACCGAAGATAAGTCCTGGCGCCACCGAGCTTTCAAAACCTCTGGACAGGTAGTGTTGTAATACCTGCTGTTCTCCGGCTACTTCTATCGCTACCTGAGCTCCTACCCCAAAAGGGTTTTTTCCGGCCCCCTTTAGGTCGATCTTCAGGAAGTGATTGGTACCGGCATCAGCCGCAGTGTTCCGGTACACAAAACAAGGCATATTGACATTGTTAATCACCAGATCGAGGTCACCGTCCTGATCCAGATCGGCGTAGGCAGCGCCATTGCTGAATGCCGGTTCATCCAGACCTAAAGTACTGGAACGGTTATCAAAGCTGAGATCCTGCTGATTGACAAAAGCATAATTAGCAATGGGTGTAGATGGCATGTATTGGGCAAAATCCCGCCAATCGAAGGCTCCTTGTTGCTGGACGATCTTTTTGACCTCTTCCTTGTCATTGATAAAGTTGGTGAAATCGAGATACATAATATCCCGGTAAATCCCATTGGATACAAAAATGTCTTTCCAGCCGTCATTGTCGAAATCGAAGATCAACGCTCCCCAACTCCAGTCTGTTGCAGAGACGTTGGCCATATTGGCAATTTCCTGGAAATGGGCATTCCCATCGTTAAGTTGCAGTGTGTTTTGGAGAATCTGGTAGTGAAAGCTGGAACGGAATTTCAGGTCTTCCAGATGATAGGGATCAAAAAAGGTCATGGTTTTCAAGCGGTAGTTATCCGCCGCGAGCATATCTGTAGTAAAGATCTCACCGGCACCATCATTATTGAGGTCGGCAATATCCGACCCCATGCTGGAAACCGAACAGAGGGAGATGCGTTCGGGCAACTCCTCCGAGAAGGTTACCTGGTTTAATTCTCCAGCACCGGAGCTGGCCGGGCCCTGATTGAGGTAAAGATAGTCTCTCTCCCAAAAGTCATTGCTGATGTAGATATCCGGCAGCATATCACCATTGAGATCACTCACCGATACTCCAAGGCCGAAACCGATCATACTGTTATGGATCCCGGCTTCATAGGTGACTTCCGTGAAATGTTCTCCATCGTTCCTGAATAGCTTGTCTCCTCCCAGATGATCGTGGTCCTGCCGGGAAGTAATGAAGACATCGATCTTTTCCGGATCTTTAAACGAGTTGTTGAGCAGGTAGCAATCCAGGTCACCGTCTTGGTCATAATCAAAGAAAGAAGCGTGAGTACTGAAGCCTTCGTCGTTTAAGTGGTATGCCGCTGCGCTTTCGATAAAGCCATTGTTGCCGTCCGCGGAGTCATTGCCGGCATCTAACCCGGCCCAAAAGCCGGCACCCGGATTGATGAACAATTCATTTTCCTTATTATCGCCCTTAACATCTCCGGAATTACATACATAGATGTCCAGCCACCCGTCTCCATTTACATCGGCCATGGCAACACCCGTACTCCAGGCTTTATTACCGCCGATACCCGCTTGTTGGCTGATGTCTTCAAACCGGAGATCTCCCCGGTTCAGGTACAATCTGTTCTTCTCCATATTAGCGGTGAAGTAGATATCAGGCAGGCCGTCGTTATTTACATCACCTATGGCAACACCACCACCGTTGTAGTAATTACGGTAGGTCAGCACATTGAAATATTCCGTATCCTCTACTTTATTGACAAAGTCGAGGCCGGTGGCTTTACTATCCAGCCGCTGAAATAGAGTACTTCTTTTGGTTGTTCCATCAGCAGCAGGAGCGCTATTCCCACCACAGGAGAACAGACAACTGGCCACGAGGCCGGTCAGGAAGTATGTCGCGATCTTTTGCATTTTCATTTCCATCATAATCAAAAGTAAATTGAAACCGATGATGTATAGTTTTACTTCACAGTGAGATCATTAGCACCAATAGTTTGGGCAGAAGAGCCAAACTGCTCAAACGAACCATCGTAATAAGTGCCCAGGTATGCACCCCAGGGTATCGAACGACTCACTGGAATAGCCGTACTTTCCCGACGTACCGTCAATCCAAAAAATTCAAGAAGTACGGAAGTGTTAGCCTGTATGGTATAGACGATATCCAGGCGACCGTCCCCGTCCAGATCGCCCAGACAAGGAGTAGAAGATACATTTTTCATGCCGGAGTCAGACAGAAAAGGCTGGATGCTGTGCTGCTGAAAATCAAAAATGCTCAATTGATGCCTGATGTCGGTCACTCCCAAGCGGGTACAATTGAAATCATTGATGCTCAACAGGGCCTCATCGTAACCATCGGAGTCCAAATCAGCGGTTACCGGCGAGTAGAACCCGGTGCAGCCGAGGGTGTCCTGATAAAGGACATTTCCGTTTCTACCATCCACTAATACCTGAAAGGTGCCGCGGTTGTCGGGCCAGGTACCGATGGAAAGATGACAAAAAAAGTCGGGTGTATCATCCTTGTTAAAATAGCCGGGTGCCGGTACGGTATTGGCTTCAGCGCCATCGAATGAATGTTCCCATAGCAAGGAATTACTGGTACCGTCGATAGCATACAACTTACCGCCATGCTGCAGACCGACGATATCGGCCGTTTGATCAGCAGTAATATCGATCAATACCGGGGGCGCAATAAAGCCGTGGTCTTCCGTGTGCAATAATTCTGTCGCCCGGAGGTCTCCCGACATCAGATCACTCAGAGAACTTCGGTATAGGCTGCCTCCGATCGTCTCTCCGCCGGTGCCGAAAAAAATACTTGGATCTCCAGAACCATCAATATCGCTTACCAGGGGGGACATATAGGTTTCTCCCCCATCAGGCATAGTGTCGGCTGCTATGATGTTGCCATTTCTGCTATTTACGACCATCAGTACTCCCGGATAACGGTGCAGCCGACTGTGAGCCGGGGCAGCGACGTTTCCACCATTAGCCACCAGCAGATCGGGAATACCGTCTGCATTTTGATCGGGTACGACCTGTGGGGTATAAAAATTAAAATGGGCATATTGTAAGGCACCGGTTTTGTCTTGAGGCGGTTGATAGCGCCAGAGTACTTGTCCGCTCGCTCCGTCGATCCCCAGCAGGTTTGCCGTTCTGCCCCCGATGAAAACATCGGGTACTCCGTCGTGTGTTACATCGATAAATACAGGTGAACCAACGATCTGGTCGGTAGCACTTACCTTCCACAATAATTCGCCATTCCTGCCATTCAGAGCCATTACACCATATTCCGTTGCCTCCTTTTCCCTATTGCCGGCCCCGATAATGATGTCCATAATACCATCCCGGTTAAGATCAGCCAGACGGGGAGAGGCATTGGTACCAATCCCGGCAAAACTAACCGACCATGATTGATCTGCAGGCTGCTGCCTACATCCGAGGCCGATCAATAGCGCGATCAGGATCAGGGTATTTCTGCCAGGCATAATAAACAGATTTCGCAAATCAGCTTGTTAGGTTTGTGTTGCGGCTTCGTTCTCTCCAATCTTGAGTGCTTCTCCTCCTTCTCAAAATAAGCATCCCGAACTTTGAACCGGGCCAAAATTCGGGATAGCTTATAGCGGTATTAGTCTGGATTTGTTAGTTATGCACCGTCTATCCTTGCATTAGTATCCGGTATTCTGCTTTAATTGCGGTACCCCGTCTACTTTACTCAGTTCGATCTGAACGGAAGGCAGTGGGAACAGGTCATTCTTCGTTTGATATCCCGGACTTGGTTGGAGGTAATTGCGCTTGGTCTTCTCCACCGCCAGATAGTCATTATTAATAACATCAGCTGCAATGCCCCAGCGCCGGAGGTCAAAGAAACGATGCCCTTCCATGGCAAGTTCCAGGCGACGTTCAAAGCGTACAGCTTCCCTGGCCATTGACTGGTCCGTCCAGGGAGTGTCATACGTTCCGACCTTATAGGTCGCCCAGGTAATGCCCGGATCATCAATGGAGGTTGCGCCGCCGCTTGGCGCCTGGGCGCAGGCACCGGCTCTGGTCCGGATCATATTCACCAGTTCACGGGCTCTTTCCAGGCTGCCTACTTCCACTTCGCATTCCGCCAGCATCAGCAACACATCTGCGTATCGGATGATGGGAATATTAACCGGGCTGAGCTGCTGGCTCTGCCATCCGACCGAGCTCTGCTCGGTTACTTTGTGAATGAACTTCTTATGACTGAATGGCCCCGCCCAGGTCCGGTTGCGTATCCAGGCCGGTGCGTGGGTACCCCAGTCGAGGAAGGGGACATCATCCCGGCCGGCCGTCCAGTCCAGGCGCGGGTCCACTGCATCGTCGATAGTTACGTCACTGCTGTTATAGGATTTATCCAGGAAGGGTAGTCCGTTGGCATCCACCTTATTGGCATTCACATAATTCTGCGAGGGTTGATGGAAGCCGCAACAGCCGAAGGGACTTCCCCCGTGCGGATGATTCAGGCGGTCGGCCATGTTGCCGTTCTCGCTGCCGCCCGATCCATCATTGACGGAAGCCTGGATGGAGAAAATGTGCTCTGTACCGCTTTCTCCTTCCGAGGTAAACATATCGTGGAAACAGGGTTGGAGGGCATAGCGACCACTGTTCACTACAGCGTCGAGCTGCGCTTTGGCACCCTGATAATCGCCCGTATACAACAGTACCTTACCCAAATAGGCCTGAGCTGCTCCTTTGGTAGACCTACCTACCTGCGGTTGCACCTCCGGAAGATTATTGATGGCAAACTGGAAGTCGGCTACAATGTTTGGAATGATATCCTCCGTGTTGGGTTTTCTGAAATCAGCATCCGCTTCGGTGTAATAGGGCACATTCTTCCATAGTTTCCAGGCATCGAAGTGGTAGTGCGCCCGTAGGAAACGAACCTCGGCTTCTATCCGCTCAGTTTCAGTGATACTCTCCGGATCGTTACTCAGCGCGTTATTCATCAATTTCATGGTGGCATTACTCCGGCTAACGCCTTCGTATAAGGCCTGAAACTTGATATTGAAATATTCATTACCTGGTGCCCACTCGAACAATTCGATGATCTGGATCTCCTGCTGATCACCGGGATCCGATCCTTTGTAAGCATCATCGCTGGTAACGCTACCCCAGATCCAGTTGCTACCGGCAGTGGCCCAGGGTGGATTGAATGTTCCCCAGTCTTCGTTCCAGCCGTCCAGCATGGAATAGGCGGAAACAAGCGCCGCTTCCACCCCATTCTGATTGGCCAGCGTACCCTCATCCAGAGAGGCCTGCGCCGGGGAATCGAGAAACTTATCGGAGCAGGAAAAATAGACCAGTCCGACA
>JAGQXH010000491.1 GCA_020436695.1 Lewinella sp.
TGTAAAAAAAATCGATATACAATTACAATAGTCATTTGCTATCTTTCCCTGGGTTAGGGCTATTTCATCTAAATTACTATGTACTTTTTTGCGCCAAAAAAGTACCAAAAAGGCCGGGCAAAATTATCCCTCCCGCAAAGCAGGCACCCACACCCTCCATTTTGCCCGCTCGGCTACTGAGCTCGTCGAAGTACCCAACCCGCCTCGACTCTTGTGATTGCATAAAATCGACTTTCCGGTAAAGTTTAGTGCTGCTCTGACTGCAGCTTGGGATGCGTTTTATGTCATTCCTATTTGTAGTGCAATTTTACTAGGGCCTTTCCGGGTTATACCTTCGACTATCCTTAATGCTGAGAATTTTACCCGGCAAAGTATTTTCCATCAGTTTACCGTCAGCTACAAGCATAGTCCCGTTAACGATGACAGCTTCGATCCCTTCCGGGTATTGGTGCGGTTCAAAAAAGGTCGCTTTGTCCTGGATGCGGTCCGGATCAAAAATGGTAATATCTGCCTTGTAGCCCTCCCGCAGCAGTCCTCTGTCTTTGAAACCCATGAATTGCGCCGGCAGGCTGGTGGCGGAACGAACGGCATGCTCCATAGTAATGATGCCTCTTTCCCGGGCGTACCAGGCGATCTTTCGGGGAAAAGTGCCGTAAAAGCGGGCGTGTGTGGGGCGAAATGCAACGCCCAATCCCGCATCGGAAGCGGTGATCACCCAGGGCTGTTGGGCAAAGATCTCAATATCCTGTTCCGACATGGAAAAACCGCGCAGGCGACCACCGCCCCTCCGGTCCGGATCGCCTTCCATTTGTAGGTGAATGGCTGTTTCCACCAGCGAAAACTCTTTTTCGGCGGCTATTTCGGCGATCGATTTTCCGATGTAGGATTCGATCGGATGTTCAAATACGACAATGTTTTCCGGGCCGCCCCGTCGTTCAATTTCCCGGGATACATCCATGGCCAGTTTTTCCTGCAAT
Organism: Lewinella sp.; assembly: GCA_020436695.1. Taxonomy (GTDB): domain Bacteria; phylum Bacteroidota; class Bacteroidia; order Chitinophagales; family Saprospiraceae; genus Flavilitoribacter. The sequence continues at coordinate 978 of JAGQXH010000491.1, forward strand.
GCTTCATCGGAAAGCACTTTTTCCAGCACCATTTTATAGGTTACTTCCCGGCCTGCACCACTTAACAGGTCCTTATCCAGGGCCCATCCGGGAATAAGTACCGTATTCCCATCGGTACCGGAAGTGTTGTAAGGGTATTGATCGGCCCAAATTTCCACGCCTCTGGCACGGGCCCGGTTGACCAGATTGACAATGGCCGTACTGGCTCCCCAGATATCCGCCCCTTTCACTTTGATGTGGGTAGCGCAGGATGGTACGCCGGTAGTTTCAGCTACCTTGATCACTTCGGTGATATTGTCGATGGCATTTCCGGGGCTTTGTCCGTCCTGACTGGGCATATACCACATAGGATCGGAACCGGAAAATCGCTCATGTACAATATAAATGCCGCCATAGGGCTTAACGGTACTGACCAGATCAATAACTTCCTGTGTGTTACTCCAGCGTCCCGGCGTGTATTCCAGTCCGGCCGAAAGTCCGTAAGCGCCGTCCTCCATACCCTGCCGGATCATGGCCTTCATTTTTTCGATCTCTTCCGGCGTGGCCAGTCGTTGATAGTCATCTCCCATGGCCCGGAACCGAATGGAATTATGGCCCACCAATAAGGCTACATTGGGACCAATACCGCCGATTTCCATTTGCTGTTTCTGATCAGCAATAGATTCCGGACTTCTGCCATCGTGATTGACCACCAGCGTCGTCACACCCTGCATAACCATATTATGTGCGGCTTTCAGCATCGGGTCGTCGGCGCGGATATTGTAGCGTCCGGCCGTGTCGTCGGCATGGGAGTGGATATCGATAAAACCCGGACAGACGATCTTTCCCTCCGCATCGATCACTTTTTTGGCATTCCGGCTACGGATAGTGCCTATCTGTACGATCCGGTCCTCTTTGACGGCTATATCACCACGGAACCAGGGATTGCCGGTGCCGTCCATTATGCGGGCATTGATAATGAGGATATCATAGGGCTCGGTCTGGCTGAATACTTCGTTTCCAAAGAAGAGCAAAAGAACGGTAATACCTATAAATAATTTTTGGCGCATATGGTTTTGATGTTAAACGAAGAGTGAGTGAAGGGGATTTAGTCGTAAGTCATCAGTCTGAAAGTCGTAAGTCAATTTACTTCCGCAGACTTACGACTCACTGACTTACGACTTTCAGACAAAAACAACTATTCCGGCTCATACATTTCCACCGCTTTCTTTAACACATCCAGCCGAACCTGCCGTGAATTGGCCCGGCGGTAAGCACTTTTGGTCTTGTAGGCTACCACGACGTCGATCTCCGGATACACCGTGATGCTTTGCCCCCAGGCTCCCATAGCGGAATAGGCGTTCTTAAGTCGATCATCAGTGGTATTCTCCCAAAGCCACCACATATAGCCGTAGCCGAAATCCACGCCGCTGCCTCTGTACAGAGGGACATTGGTATTGAGCTCATTCGAAGTGGTTCTTTGTTTTAGCATTTCCTGTATCCAGTTTTTGCTAATGACCTGCTGGTCGTTCCATCGGCCTTCCTGCAGCATGAGTTGACCGATCCGGGCCAGATCCCGGGTAGAGAACCACATGTGATAGGCAGGGAATTTAGATTGCTCCAGATCGCCGGATTTTCTTTGCAGTGCTCTGGACCAGTCCTGCATTTGGAGTGGAATGGCCAGTTGGGATTCCACCTCATCGTAAATATTCTTGCCTGTTTCCTGCTCGAAGATATAGCCGGCACAGTTAAAATCCCAGTTGTTATACAGCCAGTAGCTGCCCGGTTGTTTGCTCCCTCTTTCGGGGGCGTATTCGATAAAGTCGCCGCCGTTGGAAGCTTTAAGATAAATGCCGGACCGGGCGGAGATCAGATCCTGGACTGTGGCTTCTTTCTCCTTTGGGAGCAATGGTGTTACATCATCAATCTGCAGATCAGTAAGCGTTTTACTCAGATCGATCTCTCCGGCTTCCACGTAGCGGCCGTATAGCATGGCCAACACACTTTTGCGACAGGAGGCGATATAGCTGTTCTCTTCAATATCACCGTAATCGAACACGATCTGCCCTTTGTGTGCAACGACCAGTCCGGTGATGTAACTGCTATCGATCAGATAATTCGAAAAAGCCCTGGCCTTTTCCCGATCCCAGCCGTCTTTTTCCGGAGTTTCATTGTAGGTCCATGTCGCTCCAGGATTAGTTTGCGCGTGGGAAGTAATGCTGCAAAGCAAGATCAGCGGCAGGATGAGTTGTCGGGCGAGTCTTTTCATTTTCAGCTTTTTGTTCAAATATGGTATTGCTCTTAAAAATAGGCATGTAGCCCTCACATTTTCAAATTAGTTCCCAAAAATATCCTCCTTGCGTTTTTTCCGTCGTTTGAATTTCCTACCGGATGATGGATCTATACACTTTCTATTTATGGTGGTTCAAGTGGTAATTAATGGTTACTTTGTGACGGAGAGAGAATAAATGAAACAAATTTAGGTTTTTAATATTTCGATAAGCTATTGACTACCAGGAGATGGCGTTTGGAATTTTCAAAACCTTAAAGAAAATTTGTTTCATTTATTTCCGTCAAACTACTTTGTGTCAAAACCGAAAAAATCTGGTATGAAAAAGTTGATGTTGACCCTCCTGAGCATTGGTGTAATAGGTTTAATGAGTTGGAATGGTCCGATCACACCTTCGGAACTGATCGATAAAGACTTGCCTTATTTGCTGGCGTTTTACAAGACCCGACATCAGGAGCCGGAGATCTCCCTACAGGAAAAGGAAACGGCCAAAGCACTGGCCGGTGAGTTGCGGCAGATCGGTTTTGATGTGACGGAAGATTTCGGAGGATACGGGATCGTCGGTATTTTGAAGAACGGTGATGGCCCGATGATCCTCTATCGTACGGATATGGATGCGCTGCCGATGGCTGAAAAAACGGGGCTTCCCTACACGAGCAAGCGCGTGCCGGGCGAAGGTCAGGATGGGGCCATGCATGCCTGCGGGCACGATATGCATATGACTACCTGGCTGGGAACGGCCCGGGCACTAGCCAATATGAAAGATCAGTGGAAAGGTACTTTAATGCTGATCGGACAGCCGGCGGAAGAGATCGGAGCCGGAGCTAAACTGATGATAGATAACGGCCTGTATCAGACTTTTGGCGTCCCGGACTATGCCATTGGCCTGCATTGCAGCCCTACCATCCCGGCCGGGCAGGTTGGCTTCGGTAAAGGGTATACCATGGCCAACACGGAAAAGATCACTATCAATGTATTCGGTAAGGGTGCGCACGGTGCTTCACCGCATATGTCGATCGACCCGGTGGTCATCGCCAGTATGATCGTTATGGATCTGCAGACTATTGTGAGCCGGAATATAAAGCCTACCGATGCTGCGGTAGTGACGGTGGGTGTATTCCAGTCCGGAACAGCTTACAACATCATTCCGGATGGTGCCAAACTGGAACTCACCGTGCGTACTTATTCAGAGGAAACCCGTCAGTACGTACACAAGCGCATTAAAGAGATCTGCCGGGGCGTGGCGATGGGAGCCGGCCTGCCGGAAGATAAAATGCCGGAGGTGATCATTCCGGATGTGTTCACACCCGCCAACTACAATGATCCCGAACTGATGGATGATCTGGTGACTTCCGCTCAAAAAGCCATCGGTGAAGCTGCCGTAGTAGCGGCTGAACCCTTGATGATCGGCGAAGACTTTTCCCGTTATGGACTGACGCCGGAAGATGTACCGGCCGTTTTGTACTGGTTGGGCACCGCTCCGCAGGCACGGATCGAATCCGGTGATCTGCCTGGTTTACATTCTCCTTTCTATTATCCGGATCCGGAAGTGTCTATTAAGACCGGCGTTTCGGTAACTACACAGGGATTACTGGATCTGTTTAATGGGGAATGATAGTAAGAGCGTCGGCTACGCCTACGCTCAACTAGGCGCAGTCGGCACTCAACGATGACACATATTTCCTCTCATTAATTCGCAAACTCTATGATGAAGCGCTTCTCTATTCATTGCCTCCTCCTGTGCATGCCATTTTCCATTTCAGCACAGGACACCATCCCGCTCTATCCAAACCGTTTTTCCTTCCAGATAAAGGAGGAAGTGGAAGCTGGTACGCTCCGCCTCGTGCGCGCAGCCTGGGAATACACTTACATCGGCAAGCAAAAAGAAACGTTGGATGTGCACAACTACGATACAGATGAACGTTGGGGATTCGATACGCTGACGGCAGATCAACTGGCTTACTTTCGTACTTTCCAGCCGGTGAATGCCCAAGAAGAGATCCTGCGGCGGGCAGCAGATGAACAGATCGTTATTATCAATGAATCACATATTTTGCCCCGGCACCGGCAGTTTACCAAAGAATTACTTTCGGGGCTGAAAGCCGCCGGATTCAGCTACTTTGGGCAGGAAGCACTCAGCAATTGTGCCAGCTTGCCGCCGGATTTTCCCTGCGATACCCTTCTCAATGAGCGGGGTTATCCATTGTATTCAGTAGCATCGGGCTCCTATATTCGCGAACCGCAAATGTCCCGACTGATCAGGGAAGCACATCACCTCGGATTTACCATCTTTGCCTATGAGAGTTTTGGTAAAAACCGGGATTCTATGCAGGCTGTCTATATCGCACAGCTCCTGAAAAAGGATCCGGAGGCAAGGATCGTCGTTCTTTGCGGTTTCGGTCACAATATAGAAGTGGTAGATAATGAAACCTGGGTCCACAATGGGAAATTGATGGCCTATCAGCTCAAACAGTTGACCGGCATCGACCCACTAACCATCAATCAGTATCTACTCAGCGAAGCCCATGATGGCCGGGCCAACGATCTTTACCGTATGATCAACCTGCCGGAATCCAGTGTATTTATTAATGCGGAAGGGAAACTGTTCAGCGGATGGCCACCCACCGATGACCGTTTCGATATGTTGGTGTATCATCCGCGTACGCAATATGCGCTCGGGCGCCCTACCTGGCTGATCAACGAAGCGGGGATGCGCCTGTATTTTCCCGATCAGGAAAAGATCACGATTGATTATCCCATCATTTTTAAGGTCTGGCCGCAGGGAGAACTCGACACGGCCTCTCCCATTGAGGTGATTGAACGAACCACTCCCGAAGAGCAGACTCCTCTGGTACTGCAGCCTGGGAAATACCGCTTGAAACTGGAAAATTCGGTTGGCGAAAGCCGGGAATGGGAGATCAGTGTGGAATGATCAGGGGGTAGGTATAGCGAACGACTGAAACAATATCAATAGCAATCTCAATGCGTAACAATCAGCTGCAATGCGATCCGGACGATATTTTTTGTGCAGGCTCTTGCCATTGAAATTGCTATTGAAATTGATACTCAGGCATCTTCCACATCTTACTTTTATAACCAATCACCTCTGCCGGGTGTACCCAGCATCCGAAAAATTATACCTGAGAAATATCCAGAGGTGTCAGGAATATACGAATGATTTCCGAAACAGAATTCGCGTATTCCTCCTTGGACGACATCGTTTTCCAATCCGGATGATCGATGAATTTTGCCCAGTTGGCATCCCGCTCTTCCATGTCCTTGAAGTAGATCATGTACGTCAGCGCCGGCATATTGGGCCCGCTGATCATTTGGCCGAAAAAGACCGGATGGAGTCCGGTGGCAT
>JAGQXH010000492.1 GCA_020436695.1 Lewinella sp.
GTGGCGGTAGTTAATCCCTCCGTGATCCTCGGTGCCGGCTTCTGGAACAGTGGTCCGCAGCAGGTCTTCAAAATGGCCTGGGACGAGTTTCCTTTTTATCCGGTTGGCAGCAGCGGTTTTGTGGATGTGCGGGATGTGGTGCGTTTCATGGTCCTGCTAATGGAAAGCGATATTACGGGTCAACGATTTTTACTGAACGGTGAAAATACCAGCTATCGCGCCGTGCAGACCGCCATCGCCAAGGTGCTGGGCAAACGCCCTCCTTCCAAAGCAATTTCTCCCCGGCTGGCTCGTTGGGCTGCCCGACTGGAATGGCTGCGCAGTAAACTTGGAGGCAAAGCGCCGCTCATTACCAAAGATGCAGCTCTTACTACCTCTCTATCCTATCGCTATCTTAACGAAAAGTCCCGCCGGACTTTCGATTTCGAGTATACTCCCCTGCAACAGACTATTGAAGAAACGGCCAATTTGTTCAAGGACGGCGGCCCGGGAAGATTTTTCCCCACGGGTCTTATCTTTTAAAGCCCTATCTTAAAGCCCTCGCAGAAAACCAGTAAACGCATGGACTTAGTTACGATAGAGAACGATCATTTCATTGCCAAGATCGACCGGCACGGCGCCCAACTGGCCGTACTGTATTGTAAAACCAGCTCCGAAGAATTCGTCTGGCAAAGAGATTCGGCCTTTTGGGAGGAATCGGCACCTATCTGTTTTCCCATAGTCGGCGGTCTGAAAGATGGAACCTACACTTACGACGGGCAGCGTTACTACATGAACAAGCATGGTGTGGTGCGTTATCAGGATTTCCAGGTGGTCGAACATGAGCGGGATAATTGCCGGCTCGAGATAAAGGCCAATGAAAACACCCTGGCCTCCTATCCTTTCCAATTTACCCTCGCCATTGATTTTAAACTGACGGATCAGGGCATCCGGGTGGGATACGCCATCAGTAATAAAGGCGGCAAAGATATGCCCGCCGGCCTGGGATACCATCCGGCATTCAATATCAATATCGAAGAATTCAAGCACGCCGACTATGAGATCCGTTTTTCCGAAAAAGAATCGCTGGACCTCTATTGGCTAAATAACGGCTTACTCGAGCTTAAAGAAGAACACTATCTGAACAGAGAAGATAACATTCCACTGAGTGCCCATCTTTTCGATGATGATGCCCTCATTTTCAAGAACATTACTTCCGATCGGATCAGTCTGGTCCGAAAAAATTCCGACTGGAAAATAGATATGTTCACCGGCGGTGCTCCTCACCTGGGCATCTGGGCAAAGCCGGCCGCCCCTTATGTCTGCATCGAACCCTGGTATACTTATCAGGATAGCGCCGATGTGAGTGGAGATCTATTTGAGAAACCGGGGATGTTCGTGTTACAACCCGGGGAGGTATTTGAAAGTTTCTATGAAGTGAGGGTGTGAAATTTAGTCTACCGAATTAACAAATAGGCTAAACTTCATAACGATCTCTTCCGGGTTCGCTACATCATTATAGACCAGGCAGTCAAATCCCCTTAGAAGCTTATAATCAGTAGTCTCGGCAATATCCAACGGACGGGAATGCAAAATTGACACCAGCCGGTCATTCCGGAAAACCAGCCCAATGCGCCACATGGGGGAAGGATCGTCAAGCCAGTTCTCGTAATTTGTATACAACGTGTAACCCTTAAATTGATCAGAACGCTCCAGTTCAAATTGCTGGATGAAAGGCTGCAATTGAGCTATTGTTCTCCCATTGCCACTGGATCGGAGATAGTCCACCAGGGCATTTTCGATGATCGTCCCCGGCTTAATATTGTCTTTGTGTGTATGCCCTGTGAGTTCAATCCAGACCTTCGGGTAGCCACGCCTCGGGTAGACTGTCATGTCCGATTTGATCTCTCCGACCTCTTTTCCATCAACGATAATTTTCCGGCCTTTTTTCACGGTGCTGATAGTAAGTTCGCTGGTATCGATGTCCATAAATATCCCAACGGAATACCAGTCATTTTCAAGAGGGGTACAACTCACCAGTACGTCATTATTCAGGGTAAAAAGCAGCTTCCCGTTGATCCCATCCCTGATATTTGCCGGTCCGTCGATTCGCTCTCCGATAACGGGTTCGGAATAGTCTACACCCATACTTTGAATGACCGGAATTTCTGACTGATCAATGGTCGATGCATTTTCCGGCTCTCCTGTTTTTGTCGAACAGGCAGCAAGTAGGTAAACGGCAAGTATTATAAAAGTGGTTCTCAAACTTATTTGATTTCCCAATTTGCAGTGTAAGATCGTGCTATCCTTCACTGAAACCAGTCTACTCCTTCACAAAAGGCGGCCTTTCCACCACCGCTTTCAGCCGCTTCTTACCGGCAACAATGGCGATCTCCGTACCGGGTTTTGCAAACTCCGTACTTACATAACCCAGACCAATAGGTACATCCAAAGTAGGCGACTGGGTACCGGATGTCACCTCTCCAATTACATTTTCTTCGGTATCCTCGATCAGGTAACCATGGCGTGGCACCCGGCGGTCTTCCACCCGGAAGCCTACCAGTTTACGACTCACGCCTTCCGTACGTTGCCGGACAAAAGTATCACGGGAGTTGAAGTCACCCTTATTGGTTTTGGTGATCCAGCTCAGACCGGCTTCAATCGGGGAAGTTTCATCGGTAATATCGTTACCGTACAGACAATAGCCCATTTCCAGACGTAGTGTATCGCGGGCGCCCAGACCGATCGGCTGAATGGCGACTGCTTTCCCAGCTTCCATGATCGCATCCCAGAGTTTTTCGGCATCCAGATTACTGACATAGAGCTCGAATCCCCCGGCTCCGGTATAGCCTGTGGCGGAGATCAGTACATTGTCGACACCTGCCATTTGTCCTTTAGTGAAAGTATAGTAGGCAAGATCTGCCAAAGCTACATCCGTAAGTTGTTGTAATACTTCGGCAGCTTTAGGCCCCTGAATGGCCAGCAAGGCACTTTGATCGGAGATATTGATCAGGCGGGTATCGAAAGTATTGAACTGATTGATCCAGTTCCAGTCTTTTTCAATATTGGACGCATTCACAACTAGCATATAGGCTCGCTCCCCTTCCGAGCAATTGTCTTCCGGCAACCGGTAGACCAACAGATCATCAACGATGCCCCCATCCAGATTGGGCAGACAGGAGTACTGCGCCTGGCCGATCTCCAGTTTGGATGCGTCATTGCTGGTCACCAACTGGATCAGGTCCAGTGCTTCCTTACCGCGAACAATAAACTCTCCCATGTGAGACACATCAAATATCCCCACTCCATTGCGTACGCAGTAATGTTCTTCCCGGATACCCTGATAGGAAATGGGCATATTATAGCCGGCGAATTCAGCCATGCGGGCTCCGAGTTGTTGGTGTTTATCGGTTAGTGGCGTATGTTTCATTTACTATTTTGTTGACAGGTGTATATTATTTGATTTGCCTGGATGGTATGGTCCATGCAACCCCATCCATACCCAAACCTACTGAACGGTAACCTGATTGATATCATCTCCGATCTGGAGCCGGTGAACAATATCCATGCCCTCAGTAACGCGGCCAAAGATAGTATATTTCCCATCAAGATGAGGAGTGGGAGAATGAGTGATGAAAAACTGGCTGCCTTCCGTATCATAGTCAGACCGGGCCATCCCTACATAGCCGCTATCATTGTAATAGAGTTGGGGCAATTCGGTGCGGATAGTATAGGGCGGGCCACCGTAGCCGTCACCATCGGGGCATCCTCCCTGGACCACAAAATTGGGTACTACCCGGTGTAATTCATTACCGTTATAAAAGCCTTTTTTAGCCAACGCAACAAAATTGCTGACCGTGCCCGGGGCCTCCAATGGGAAAAGACGCAGTTTGATCGTTCCTTTTACGGTTTCTATGACAACTTCCAGTCTGGAGCTGTCCACTTCCTGTAGTACCTCCCAATCGATGGGATGATTGTAAGGTACCGGTTCGGGCGTCGGCGGTCGCCAGCCCCGCAGGAAGTTGATGGTCTCGGCGAGGGTGTGGTAAGTTTCTATCTGGGCCGGCAACTTCAGCTGTCGCAGGCCCCGTTGCAGGATGCCAATGCTATCAGCCAGTATGAGCCGAAACTCCCGGTCCGGATTGTGCAATGCTTCTGCTGCCTCGGCTACCATCCCCGGTTCTCCACTGCGAATGGCTGCTACAAAAGTGGCCGCCAGTTCACGGGTTACCCGACGCCGGGCGCCGCCGAATAGGCGATCAAAATTTTCCAGGCGGGTAATCCCCTTCAGGGCCCGTATGCCGGCGGTACGCACGGCCGCCGAAGGATGGATCAGGGCTTCTCTTTCCACAAACTGATAGTTCCATCCGAACTCAGCCAGTGCCGACAGTGCATCCGCTTTTTCATAGGGATCGTTAGCCCGGGCAAACCGCTGCCGCAATTCCGCATTCATGCTGTTGCGATATTCCTGATAATAGACCGGCAGATGATGATTGGCGGCCTTATACAAGGTAGTTTGCACCGGCCAGGCCAGCGAATCTTTGGCCCATTGCCAATAAACAGTGGCATCTTCTGCCTGCCCGTAATCCAGAAAATACTGAGCCGCCCGTTGAGCTACGTGCAAATTGGCATCCCCAAGTGCAGCGGCCGGAATGGTCTTGGCCTGTACGTAATCGAAATTGCCGAATGCCCGCAGGATGTTACAGCGTACCCGATAATCTGTTTCCAAAGCATAACGCTGCTGCAAATAGATGAGCGCTTCCGGTGTGCGGCATTTCCCCAGCCCAATGATGAGCGCCATACGTATATTAACATTATTCTCTCCGTCAATAGCCTCGATCAGATTTCGGGTATAGGCGGCGAGCTCGATGTTAGGTGTACGCGACAGGTAATGAGCTGCATACAGGCGTACTTCATCCGGATACTGAAGGTTGGAGGCCAAGGTGGCCATACGAGCCGTTCCGTCGGGTGATACTACTCCCCGAAGGCCAAACTGATAAATACCCCGAACCTGACCCAACAACAACGCCGTGTCTTTTCTGGTATAAGTAGTTACCGTACTGAGCGCTCGCAGGTTGTCAACTGTACCACATTTACCAACTGCTTCCAGCACACTGCGGTTGAGCTGTTGCCAGATCCCGGAAGTATCATTGGCAGCAAAAGCGTCGATGAGTTTGGGGACCGAACCGACACTACCGATCTGACCGATGGCGTAGGCTGCCGCTGCACTCACTTCCTGTACCGGATCGTCCAGTAGCGTATATAGACTATCCAGTGCGGCCGAATCACGTATGGAGGCCATAGCCATGGCTGCCAGATAGCGATAGGTAGGATCTTCCGCGTTGAAATAAGCATATAAGCTATCCGTCGAACGACGATCCTGCAGGTCGTGTATCTTTTGAAAAAGGCTGTCCCGTACGCTCAGGTGCACATCGCTCAGGGGTTCGTTTCCCGGAGGCAGACAGGCTGAGCACCACATTAAAACGGCAATAAAGAAAAGGGAATATCGGAACATGGATCTGAATTTATTACCTACCGATCCACACCGCTTCAGGAGCGGCGATGGCGCAGCAAATAAACAAAGGCGATTGAAGTAGAGCACAACATGATCACTACCGGTAACACCGGTAATCCTTGTTGCTCCCGAAGGCTTCGCACCAAAGATAAGGAAAGGCCGATGATCAGCAAACCACTCAGTAAAGTAAGAATATTAGCGGTTAACGGATTGCCGGCGCGAAAGGGAGGTAAGGTCAGCAAAAAAAGCCCACCGAAGGCTACCGGCACCAGAGCAGTGGCCGTTTCCGTGGTAGTTGTCAGGTAGGCCCACAGGCCGATAACGATCAGAACCACACCATTTACCAGGTTGATCTGATAGGTTTTCAAAAGCTGTAATTATTTTCTCTGTCTCTTACTGATGACGTAAAGTATCCGACGGGGCGTACTCTCCAAACTGGTCTTCCGAGAATTCGTCTTCAAATTCGTCGCTGCCTTCCAGTGGCGGCAGATCATTATGATAGAGATTGCAATCCAGCACGATGCCGAGATCTCCGGGCGGGCGGTAAAAACGCTCTTCGTAATTGTAGCCGCTTGCCGGATCGTTTTCCAAACGTTTAAAGAAGTTTCTCACCAATGGCTTGGACATGAAGGCACCCTGCCCCATTTGTATGCTCCGAAAACTGATCCAGCGATCTTCTCCACCGGTCCAGGTCCCTACAACTAAATTGGGAGTGATACCGACGAACCAGCCGTCGGCATAGTCATTGGTTGTACCGGTCTTTCCACCGGCATCACTTTTCAGATCCCTCAAACCACCGGCGTAACGCAGCATTTCCACCATTACGTAGTTGGGGTTGGGAGGCAATGCCTGCTGTTCGGTCACAAAGTTTTCGTACAACACCTGACCGTTTTTATTTTCAATGCGCTGGATATAGTAAGGCTTGATAAATACGCCGTTGTTGGCAAAAGTAGTATATGCTCCGGTCAACTCGAGTACGGACAGATCCGCTGCGCCTAGAGCAATGGAAGGTACTCTTGGAATGCGGTACCGGCCGTTGGGATACTTGTCGTTCTTATCGATCCCCATGCGATGTATCAGGTCCAGCACCGGATTGACACTCCCC